>NZ_JBUPWE010000021.1:0-131622 GCF_055502615.1 Pseudoduganella sp. jia 9
TCTCGTCGGCGATCTCGAACCTGCAAAGCACGACGGAAAACCTGTCTGCATCGAAGAGCCGCATCGTCGACACCGACTTCGCCGCGGAAACCGCGAGCATGACCCGCGGCCAGATCCTGCAGCAGGCCGGTACTGCGATGCTGGCCCAGGCAAACCAGCTGCCGAATGGCGTGATGAGCCTGCTGCGTTAATCCGAACGCATGAAGTAACGACAACATCCCCGGCTGGGCAACCAGCCGGGGATTTTTTTCGTCCGCCTTTCCCACCGCCGCCGGAAATTCTGGCCCACGCCCCGTGACGAAGGTGCGTAAAAAAGTATGGCGCTGTTCGCGTGAAGTCGGTTTTGCCTGTGAGTACGAAACTTTCCTTGCCTGTCACTGTCGCGGGGCGTCGGTGCCGCTAGCGATCAGGGGCAACAGCGCAACGGAGCCAACTGGCCGGCGGTCACCGGACCGCGGCCGGTCACGAAGTCGCAGGTTTGCCGGGTGCGGTCGCGGGCAACGAGGATGCAGTCCAGTTCCGCACTGATGCCGCCCCGGGACGCCTTGACGCCGCGTTTGCGCGGCGGGTGGTCCAGGTTCCGCGTTCACCGATTTAAAGCGAACAGCGCCAAAAATTATTTCGCCTCACCCCTCAAGTTTGCTGATGAGCAGCCGACTAAGCGCGCATTCCCGGCATTTATTAAGTCTTACAAGAAAAAATTTCCTCACAAAAATACTCTAAAGGTTCCCGTGTGGAAACCGTTATCTGGAGCAACAGCGGCTTGATCGTCTCGGAACACGGAGGCGGGCCAAAGTGAAAGAGCAAATGCCGATTTGAAGTACCTGTCCGGAGTAATACCATGGCTTCCCCAATCAACACCAACGTTGCATCCCTGAACTCCCAGCGCAATCTGTCGCAGTCGCAGTCTGCCCTGTCCACTTCGCTGCAGCGCCTGTCGTCCGGCCTGCGCATCAACAGCGCGAAAGACGACGCCGCCGGCCTGGCGATTTCCGACCGCATGAGCTCGCAGATCCGCGGCATGACGCAAGCGACCCGCAACGCCAACGACGGCGTGTCGATGGCGCAGACCGCCGAAGGCGCGCTGTCCTCGTCCGGCGACATCCTGCAGCGTATCCGCGAACTGGCCGTGCAGTCGTCGAACGCCTCGAACTCGGCATCGGACCGCCAGGCACTGCAGACCGAAGTCACGCAGCTGGGCTCCGAACTGAACCGTATCGCACAAACCACCTCGTTCAACGGCCAGGCGCTGCTGGACGGCTCGATGGGTACGGCCAACTTCCAGGTCGGTGCCGATGCCAACCAGCTGATCTCGTCCACCGGTGCGAACTTCCTGACCAGCACGTATGGCAACAACAACGTGTCGGCCGACACGGTCCAGGCTGCTTCGGCCACGTCGGTCAGCAGCTCGGGCACGCTCGACATCTCCGGCGTGCGCGGCAGCGCAACGCAGATCACCACCACCGACACCGATACCGCCAAGTCGATCGCCGCCAAGGTCAATGCACAGACGTCGGCGACCGGCGTGACCGCATCGGCCAAGACCGAAGTGCTGCTGAATATGGGCGCCGAGGACTACTCGTTCGACCTGAAAGGCGACAACGGCGACGCGGTCAAGATCAACTTCAGCGTTTCCGGCACCGGTGAAACGGCCGCCGACTATGCCGCCGGTATCAATGCGATCAATGCCCAGTCCGCCAAGACCGGCATCACCGCGGAATACGATGCCACCAACAAGGGCATGAAGCTGACGCATGCGAGCGGCGCAAACATCGACATCGCCAATACCCGCGCCACCAGCAATACGGCGACGTTTACCGCGAGCACGTATGACGCCGCCGGCACTCCGACCGCATCGGCTCTCGACATGAAGACCACGGGTAACACCGCCGTGGCCAATGGCCAGCTCAGCTACGACTCCGAAGGCGCGTTCAAGGTCACGGATGACACCGGCCTGTCGGGTACCGGTTCGGTTGTCTCGACGTCGGACCTGAAGTCGGTCGCTTCGCTGGACATCTCCGACTTCAAGGGTGCCCAGGCAGCAATCAAGATTGCCGATGCCGCACTGGCAACCGTGAACACCCAGCGTGCCGCCTACGGTGCACTGCAATCGCGCTTCTCGTCGGCGATCTCGAACCTGCAAAGCACGACGGAAAACCTGTCTGCATCGAAGAGCCGTATCGTCGACACCGACTTCGCCTCGGAAACCGCCGCCATGACCCGCGGCCAGATCCTGCAGCAGGCCGGTACCGCGATGCTGGCCCAGGCGAACTCGCTGCCGAACGGTGTGATGAGCCTCCTGCGTTAATCGGTACGACACGTGACCCGGCCGGCTCCGCGCCGGCCGTTCACGGAACGCATTCCGCGGTTCCCCGCCTGGTTCATCCGGTCGGGGAATTTTTGCCATTTCAGGAGCCATCATGACAATCGACAAGCTCGGCATGTTTTCAGCCAGGCCAGAGCGCAGCTTCGTTGCAGAAAGCACCACCACGCCGGCAGCACGGCCGGCCGCGGCCGCGAAGCCTGCGGCGGCGGAGACGACGCCAGCGGCCACATCCGTGGCGGAGACCGCGCCGGCAGACGAGCTGGCCAGCGCAGTAAAAAAGCTCAACGAATCAGTGCACGCGCAAAGCATCAGCTTCGAGATCGACGAGGAAAGCAAGCGTACCATCGTCAAGGTCATCGATACCGATACGAAAGAGGTGGTGCGCCAGCTGCCCACCGAAGAAGCTCTGCAGATCGCCAAGTCGCTCGACAAGGCATTCGGCCTGCTGATCCACCAGCAAGCCTGACCCACCGTTCCGGGGCCGCCGCCGACCCGGACGTCGGCCCCGCCTGCTTTGCGCTACCATCGGCCTGATCGCGCAAACTGGCCTTTATTTCCCCCTCTCAAGTCTCGTTTGATTCTGCCGATAATGAACTACATTATCGCTTTCTCAGGAGCAAAGCCGTGGCTACCATCACTACCTCTGGCAGCGTGCTGGACGTCAACAGCATCGTTTCCCAGTTGATGACCGTCGAGCAGCAACCGCTGGCCAAGTACGACCAAAAGACTGCCTCGTACCAGGCCACGCTGTCGGCTTACGGTTCGCTGTCGGGCGCCGTGGGGGTGTTCCAGTCGTCGCTCGGCGGGCTGACCAAGGCCACCGACTTCAACGCGCTCAGTGCCACCCCCGGCAACAAGGACATCTTTTCCGCGTCGGCCAGCTCGAAGGCCGTGGCCGGCAACTACAAGGTCAACGTCACGCAGCTGGCGCAGGCACAAACACTGACCACGCCGGGCATCACCAGCAACAAGTCGGCCATCGGGCTGGGCGGCAAGACAACCATTTCGTTCCAGTTCGGCAGCGTGACCGGCGGGTTCGGCCTGGCCGGGACCAAGCTGGGCAATAACATCGCCACGAGCGGCATCAGCAACGGTTCACTGACGATCAACGGTACCGCCATTGCGACCGACAGCACCACGACCAGCGCGCGTGCCCTGGCCGAAGCCATCAATGCCAAGAGCACGACTACCGGCGTCACCGCCACCGCCAACCCGGCGGAAACCGATGCCACGCTGTTCGGCGGCTTCGGCGGCGTTTCCACGGCCGGCGGCGGCACTTATTCGCTGAAAGTGGGCGGCGTGGAAATCGGTGCGCAGGCGACAGGGAAAGCGTCCGGCGCCGGCGTGACGGCGGCATCGATCGACACCGCGCTCGCCGGCCCGTCCACCGTGCTCACCGCATTGACCGATGCCGGTATTTCCTTCACCGGTACCGCCGCGGCCGGTACGTTGAAATTCACCCGCGCCGATGGCGCCAGCATCGAAGTCGAGGAAGCGGTCACGGGCACCGTCACAGGGGGCATCGGCAAGAGCGCCGCGCAAGCCAATGTCGGCTCGAGCGTCACGGCCACCAGCGGTATCTCGCTCAATTCAACGGATGCCAGCCCGATCACAGTCGCCGGCAGCAACCCGGCCGCCGCCGGCCTGACTGCCGGCACCGGCGGCACCTACCTCGGTGGCGGTTTTACCCAGGACGCGAATATCGCTTCCGGCACCGTGACGATCGATTCCAGCAACAATTCTCTGGAAGGCATCCGCGACGCCGTCAACAAGGCCAACCTCGGTGTCACCGCGACCATCGTCTCGGACGGCAGCGACAAGCCGTATCACCTGGTCTTCACGTCCAACACCACCGGCGCCAACGCGTCGATGAAGATCGGCTTGTCCGGCACCGAAACCGATCCGCCCGATGCCGCGCTGGCCGACCTGCTGGGCTATGATCCGGCCGGCACGCAGAAGATGACGCAAACGTCCGCAGCGCAGGACACCAAGCTCACCGTCAATGGCATCGCCGTCACCAGCAAGTCGAACAATGTGAGCGAAGCGATCCAGGGCGTGAGCCTGACGGTTACCCAGACCGGTGCCAGCACGCTGGCCGTCAGCCGTAATACCTCCCAGGTAAAGAGCAACGTCGAGGCGTTCGTCAAGGCCTACAACGACCTGAACGGCACGCTGAAGAAACTTACCGGCTACAACGCCGAAACCAAGGCGGCCGGCGCGCTGCAGGGCGATGCCACCGCGGCCTCGATCCAGTCGCAGGTGCGCCGCATGATGACGTCGAACATCACCGGCATTTCGGGCGCGTTTACCAACCTGGGCCAGGTCGGCATCAGCTTCGCGAAGGATGGCACGCTGTCGCTCGACTCGAGCAAGTTCCAGAAGGCGATCGACAGCAATTTCGCCGATATCGGCAGCTTGTTCGGTGCGGTCGGCAATACTACCGACAACCTGGTGTCGTTCACCTCGTCCACGGCCGCCACCAAACCCGGCACGTACGACCTGGCGATCACGCAGATGGCGACGCAGGGTGCGCTGACCAGCGGCGCGGCGGTGCCGGCCAGCACCACCATTGCCGCCAATACCACGTGGGCCGTCACGCTGAACGACACCACACCCAGCGAAAGCAAGAACACGGCCACGGTAACGATCCCGGCAGGCACCTATACGCCGGCCGAACTGGCCAAGGTCGTGCAGTCGTCGATCAACGGCACGTCGGCGTTTTCCAGCAACGGCAAATCGGTAACGGCATCGATCGACAGTGACGGCAAGCTGGTCGTCTCGTCGGCGAAATACGGATCGGTGTCGAACATCGCGCTCAGCTCCACCAGCGGCACCACGACCGCCAGCCTGTTCGGCGGCGCCACCGCGGTGGCCGGCCTGGATGTCGCCGGCACGCTGGGGGGCCACCCGGTGATCGGCTCGGGGCAGACGATGACGGGCCTGGCCGGCACGGACGTCGAAGGCCTGAAGATCGAGATCACCGGCGGCACCGCCGGCCCGCGCGGCACGGTCAGTTTCTCGCAAGGCTATGCCTACCAGCTGAACAACCTGGCAACCAGCATGCTGGGCAAGACCGGCCAGATTACCAGCCGCACGGATGGCATCAACAAATCGATCAAGGATGTGCAAAAGCAGCGCGATGCATTCACCGACAAGCTGACCGGCATCGAAGCGCGCTACCGCAAGCAGTACAGTGCACTGGACGTCATGCTGGCCAATATGCAGACCACGTCCAGTTACCTGACCCAGCAGTTGTCGGCCCTGACGGCCAATATGTGACAGTAACAAGGAGCAAGGAGAACACCATGTTCGGAAGTCCCCAACGCGGCGTCAATGCCTACGCCAAGGTCGGCCTGGAGACCGGCATCGCCGCCGCCTCGCCGCACAAGCTGATCACGATGCTGTACGACGGCGCGATCGTCGCGCTGATCAATGCGACGAATCACATGAAGGCCGGCAATATCGAAGCAAAAGGCAAGGCCATTTCGCATGCCATCCAGATCATCGACAATGGCCTGAAGGCCAGCCTGGACAAGGAAGTCGGCGGCGACATCGCCAAGAACCTCGATGCGCTGTACGAGTACATGAGCGCGCGCCTGCTGACCGCGAACCTGCAGAACCAGGTCGAAATCCTCGACGAGGTGCGCGGCCTGCTGACCGACCTGCGCGAGACCTGGAAGCAGATCGGCGACGAAGCGCCCCCAGCGCCAACGGGCGGTGCCCCGCTGGCCAACCAGAAGCAGTTCCCCGCTTTTTCCGGGTATTGAAACGATGACGATGACCAATCATGACGTGCTGTCCGTGTACGCGGCAATGGGTGAACTGACCAGCCAGATGGTGGCGGCCGCCAATGCTTCGGACTGGGAACACCTGCAAGACCTGGAACAGCGCATGAATGCGCATGTGGCCGTGCTCAAGATGAACGAAGGCATGGTGCGCCTGGAAGGCGAGCAGCGCACGCGCAAGGCCACGCTGATCAAGCAGATGCTGGACGACGACCGCAAGGTGCGCGACCTGATCACGCCATGGATGGCGCAGCTGTCCCGGCTGATCAACAGCACCGGCACCGAGCGGCGCCTCGTCAATGCCTACGGCGGCGTCTGAGCCGCGCATGAAGTAAGGACAGCAAGCGGTGCAGACGCGGCTCGATTCTGCCGGGCTGCGGCCCCTGGTACCGGGTGGCGGCCAGTCGGCCGCCGATCCGCGGCAGGCCGCGTTCCAGCGCACGCTGGCGCCGATGGTGGGCAAGAGCGTGCCCGGCGAGGTGCTGGCGAAGATCCCCGACGGCAGCTACCTGGTGCGCGTGGCCGGCACCAATGCCCGCATGATGCTGCCCGGCGGTACGCCGGTCGGGGCTCAAGTGGCGCTGAACGTCGTGGCCGCGCAGCCCCGGCCGCTGCTGCAGGTAGGTACCGGGCAGCCCCAGCCGGCTACCGTCTACACCCCGCCCGGCGAAGCGTCCGCCACGCAATCGCGCCCGATGAGCGCGGCCGCGGTGCTGTTGAACAAGGCGCCGCTGATTGCCGCCGACCGGCTTCCCACGCTCGACCATACTTCCGCGCAAGCCACGCTGAGCCCCGCCGCACGCGCGATCGCCAGCGCACTGACGCAGGCCTACACGGCACCCGGCGCGCCGGTGACGATCCATGGCAAGCACCCGCTGGTGGCCGCCGGCGCGCCCGATCCCGCACGCGTGGAAACCGCCCTGAAGAATGTGCTGGGCGAATCCGGCCTGTTCTATGAATCGCACGTGGCCGAATGGGCCGAAGGCAAGCGCAGCCTGCAGGACCTGGCGCGCGAACCGCAGATGCAGCGGATGACGCAGCAGGGCTCCTCCGAAGCGCTGGCGCGCGCGATGGGCGGCCCGGATCTTTCCGCGGCACAGATGATCAACCTGCAACTGCACGCGCAGGAACAGGGCAAGGTGCAGTGGCACGGCGAAGCCTGGCCGGGCCAGAAGATGCAGTGGGAGGTGGGGCGCGAAGAAAACGAGGGCCGTTCGCGCGGCGGCCGCGACGACTCCGACGAACAGCCGGTGTGGCGCAGCGGCGCGCGCTTTTCGCTGCCGCTGCTGGGCAAGGTGGCGGCCAGCATCACGCTGGTCGGCGAACAGGTGCATGTGACCCTGCAATCCGGCACCGAGGAATCGGCCGATGACCTGCGCGCCTGGTCCGGCGTGCTGCAGCGGGCACTGGAAGCGGCGGGGACGCCGCTGTCGACGCTGTCGATCGGCGCGGATGCGGGGCCCGCGGCAGACGCAGGCGCGGAGACTGGTGTGGGGACAGGTGTGGAAGGTGACGCTGCTGGAGATGTGGCCGCGGCAGGCGCGGCGCCGGAAGGGAACGCCGGTGCGCCGTGACGACGCCCCGAAGCGGCCGCTGAACAGCGCGGTTGCCCTTGCCTACCGCGATGGCGCCGGAGCGCCCAAGGTGGTGGCCAAGGGTCGCGGACTGGTGGCGGAGCAGATCATCGCCGTGGCGGCCGAAGCAGGCGTGTACGTACACGAATCGAAGGAACTGGTATCGCTGCTGATGGACATCGATCTCGACCGGCAGATTCCGCCCGCGCTCTACCGTGTCATTGCGGAACTATTGGCCTGGCTTTATCATATCGAAGCAGCAAAAAAATCCGGCACGGCGCCACCGCCCGCCCCCGATACCGAAGCTGCCCTCCCCCCTTCCACCTCTACCTCTGGCGAACCCTGATGCAACCCTTCATTGCGGACACGGATACCGAAAACTGGCACGATTTCGAGGTAGGATCGCGCCGTGAAATCATCGCGCTGCTGCGCGCAATCTCCGACAAAAAACAGGAAGTGCGCGTGGCCGCGCGCGACGGCGGCGCGGTGTACACCACGTCGGTCCTCGAAGTCGACGGCGATGCCGACCTGATGCTGATCGATCGTCCGCTCGATCCCGATTACGAGCGGGCCCTGCTCTCCGGCGAAGTCTCGTTCGAGACCTCGCTCGACAAGATCCGCATCTTCTTCGGCACCGACCATTTGCAGGCATCGCTGCATGACGGCAAGCCGGCGCTGAAAATGGCCGTTCCCTCCAGCCTGATCCGGCTGCAGCGGCGCGAGTACTACCGGATGGCGACACCATTGACGAATCCGGTGCGCGTCACGATCCCGATGCCCCCCGAGCTGGGCGGCGGCGTCGGTGTATTTCCGCTGGCCGACATCAGTGTCGGCGGCATTGCCATCCTCGACAACCAGTTCCTGCTGGGCGACACGATCGGCCGCGATTATGCGGAATGCCGCATCGAACTGCCGGACCTGGGCAACGTCACCACCGGCCTGCAGATCCGCAACACGCACGACATCACGCTGCTCAACAACAACGCCAACCGCCGCCTGGGCTGCCAGTTCACCGACATGGGCCGCGGCGCCGCAGCCGCCGTGCAGCGCTACATCACCAAGCTGGAACGCGAACGCAACGCCCGCATCGCCGGGTTGGGGTAAGAAAGGGAATTCGCGGAGCACCGCTCCGCGCCTGTCGAACGACGCGGCCATGCAGGGCCACGCCTGGGGCGGCAGGGCAAAAAATAGGGACGGACCCTGTTTTTCGGGAAATTTCCTTAAAAACAGGCGGTCCGGCGATCCGGTCCGTCCCTGATTTTGTTTCCTTAAAAACAGGGTCCGTCCCTGATTTTGTTTCTTACACCTGCATATTCATGATGGTGGTGTAGGCGTCCACCAGCTTGTTGCGCACCTGCACGGTGGCCTGGAAGTTGATGCTGGCTTTCTGCATCTGGATCATCACGTCCGACAGGTTCACCGAATCGTCGCCGAGCTGGAACCGCTTCGACATGTCCTGCGCCTTGTTCTGGCTTTCCGCCACGCTGTCCAGTGCGCCCTTCAAGGCGTTGGAAAAGTCGACTTTCGCGGCAGGCTGTTCGGTCTGCACCACCGGCGGCGCGGCTTGCGGGCGCGTGGCTGCCGCCTTCAGCTGGGCGATCATGGACTGGATCTGGCTGCTGTCGATACCGCCTGTGCGCATGGTGGACTCCGTTCGGTTACTTGGGCTGTTGCTGTCGCGGAACAAATCCACGCACAGCAAACATTGCCGCGCTACAATATGCTTCGGGCACCGGCTGCATGCCAGTCCCTTTTTTGACCCTCGCAGAATATCAGCCGGCACGCCAGCGGCGGCGCCGAAGCAAGCCGGGAAACCGGCTTCTGTTCGGGGGATCGAAAGGCCGGCCACGCACCCATAATTCGCCTCACGCCCGCTGTGTCCGGGCTGCCCAACTCAACGTTCCCGGAATTCATCCATGGCCGCAGCCGCCGAACAACTCGATCTCGACGCCAATGCCGCCGGCGACGCGCGTCCGCCGTTCTACAAGACGCCACTGGGCAAGAACATTATCCGCGGCGGCGCCGTGGCCGCCGTGCTGGCGGTGATCGCGATGGTGTGGATGTGGCAGACCCAGCCGGAATACCGCGTGCTGTTCGCCAATTACTCGGACCGCGACGGCGGTGCCATCACGGCCGCGCTGGACCAGATGCAGGTGCCGTACAAGTTCAGCGAAGGCGGCAATGCGATCCTGATTCCGGAAGAGCAGGTGGCGGCCACGCGCCTGCGCCTGGCCTCCCAGGGCCTGCCGAAAGGCGGCAACGTGGGCTTCGAGCTGATGGAAAACCAGAAGCTCGGCATTTCGCAGTTCCTCGAACAGGTCAATTACCAGCGCGCGCTGGAAGGCGAGCTGGCCAAGTCCGTCGAATCGCTGGGCAGCGTGCAGGCGGCACGCGTGCACCTGGCGATGCCGAAGCCCTCCGTGTTCGTGCGCGAGCAGCAGCACCCGACCGCTTCGGTGGTGCTGACGCTGCACCCGAACCGTTCGATCGATCCCGGCCAGGTCAGCGCCATCGTGCACCTGGTCGCCTCCAGCGTGCCGGACCTGGCGCCGGCCAACGTGACGGTCGTCGACCAGCAGGGCAACCTGCTGTCGAACCAGAACAAGGACAGCAACACGGCCATCAAGAGCCTCGATGCGACGCAGCTGAAGTACGTGCAGGAACTGCAGAACCAGATCATCAAGCAGGTCGAGAACATCGTCAAACCGATCGTCGGCGACCAGAACGTGCGCGCCGAGGCGGTGGCCGACGTGGACTTCTCCGCCGTCGAGCAGGCGGCCGAGTCGTACAAGCCCAATTCGGCGCCGGCGCCGTCGGCGATCCGCAGCCAGCAGAGCAGCGAAACCACGGGCAACCCGAACGCCAACCCGAACGGCGTGCCCGGCGCCCTGTCGAACCAGCCGCCCGGCACCGCGACCGCGCCGCTGGCGACCACGCCGCCCGGCGAGGCGCCCCCCCCAGGCACCGTTCCCGCCGGCGCTGGTGCGCCCGGTACCCTGCCCGGCCACAAGGAATCGACCACCAACTACGAAGTCGACAAGACCGTGCGCTACGAGCAGAAGGCCATCGCCGGCCTGAAGCGGATGACGGTGGGCGTGGTGGTCAACTACCGCCGTATCGTCGGCCCGGACGGCAAGGTGACCGTGCGCCCGCTGAGCGCCGAGGACATGGCCAAGATCAACAGCCTGGTACGCGAAGCGATGGGCTTCAACCAGGACCGCGGCGATTCGGTCAGCGTGGCCAACGTGCCGTTCGACGGCATCGACAAGCCGGCCGATCCGGTACTCGACTGGTGGCGCGACCCGGCAAACCTGCCGCTGGCGGCCGAGATCGCGAAATTCGCGATCGTGGCCCTGATCCTGCTGTACATCCTGCTGCGCGTGGTGCGGCCGATGATGCGGCCGGTGTTCAAGAAGATCGACGAAATCAACGCGCCCGAACCCGAGCCCGAGGAAGAGATCGTCGAGGAGCCCGCCGGTCCGACGGAAGAAGAGATCCGTGCCCAGGAACTGGCGGCAATGGAAGAAAGCACGGCGCGCACGTACCGCGACAACCTCGCGCTGGCGAAGAAACTGGCCACCGAGGACCCGCGCATCGTCGCCAACGTCATCAAGGCATGGATAGGCAACAATGACTGAAAATACCGGACTGCAAAAGGCAGCGATCCTGATGCTGGCGATGGGCGAAGCCGAAGCCGCGGAAGTGATGAAATTCCTCGGCCCGCGCGAGGTGCTCAAGCTGGGCGCGGCCATGGCGACAATGAAGAACGTGCCGCACGAGCAGGTAGTCGACGTGCTGGACGGCTTCCGCGACGAAGTGGCCGCCGCCTCCACCGTCGGCCTGGATTCCGACGAATACATCCGCCAGGTGCTGACCAAGGCGCTGGGCGACGACAAGGCTTCCGTGCTGCTGTCGCGCATCCTGGGCGGCAAGGACGCTTCCGGCATCGAAAGCCTGAAGTGGATGGATTCGCAATCCGTTGCCGAACTGATCCGTAACGAGCACCCGCAAATCATCGCCACCATCCTGGTGCACCTGGAGCGCGACCAGGCTTGCGAAATTCTGGGACACTTCACGGACCGGCTGCGCAATGACGCCGTGCTGCGCATCGCCACGCTGGATGGCGTGCAGCCGGCCGCGCTGCGCGAGCTGAACGACGTGCTGACCAAGCTGCTCTCGGGTAACGAGAACATCAAGAAGTCCACGCTGGGCGGCGTGCGCACCGCGGCCGAGATCCTGAACTTCATGAGCGGCGAGCAGGAAAACTCGGTCATGGAGAACATCAAGAACTACGACAACGACATGGCGCAGAAGATCATGGACGAGATGTTCGTGTTCGACAACCTGATCGATATCGACGACCGAGGCATCCAGCTGCTGCTGCGCGAGGTGCAGTCGGAAATGCTGATCATCGCGCTGAAGGGCGCCTCGCAGGAGCTGCGCGAGAAGATCTTCAAGAACATGTCGGCGCGCGCCAGCGAGATGATGCGCGAAGACCTGGAGTCGAAAGGGCCGGTGCGGCTGTCCGAAGTGGAAACGCAGCAGAAAGGCATCCTGCAGATCGTGCGGCGGCTGTCCGACGAAGGGCAGATCGTCCTCGGCGGCAAAGGCGAAGACTCCTTCATCTAAAGAATTTTTGAGTGGCAAGAGGTAAGGCTTGGCGACTTTTCCAAAAGATGCGCAACCCGCGTTCCAGCGCTGGGAACTGAAATCGTTCGGCGACTTGCGGCCCAGCACGCTCGCGCAGCGGGAACGCGAGGAAGCCGAGGCGCGCGCGCGCGCCGAGCAGGCGGCGCAGCAGCAGGCGGCCGAGGCGGCGGCGCGCCAGGCCGAGTACGAGCGCGAGCTGAACGCACCGCCCGCGCCCGCCGGGCTGAGCGAGGAAGAGCTGGAAGCGATCCGCGAGGAAGCCCGCCAGCAGGGTTACCAGGATGGCTATGCGCAGGGCCACCGCGCCGGCGAGGATGAAGCGATCCGCGAAGGCGAGGAAGCGCTGAAGGCGGCACTGGCGCCGCTGGCCGGCCTGGCCGGCAATTTCGCCGAGGCGCTGCGCGGTGCCGACCAGCTGATCGCCAACGACGTGCTGGATCTCGCCCTGCACCTGGCGCGCAATATGCTCAAGCAGGCACTGCCGGCCAAGCCGGAGATGATCGTGCCGATCGTGCAGGATGCGATTGCCTACCTGCCCACGATGCAGAAGCCGGCCGTGCTGTTCCTCCATCCCGACGATGCGGCGATCATCCGTGGCGCCATCGGCGAGGAGCTGGACAAGGGCGGCTGGATCGTCAGCGACGACGCCACGATCGAACGGGGCGGCTGCCGCATCGATACGCCGAGCAACCAGATCGATGCCCAGGTGCAGGCACGCTGGACGCGGCTGGCGCATGCCGTCGGCAAGAACCTCGACTGGCTGGAACGCGACTAAATGGATACCCAGGTACAAGGCCCCGAGCAGCACGCCAACCGCTGGCGTTCTTACCTGCAAGACTGCGGCACGCTGCTCGACTTTGTGGAGCCGATGCAGGTGTCCGGCCGCGTCACGCGGGTAGCCGGTCTCGTCATGGAAGCGGTCGGGCTGCGCCTGGCCGTCGGTGCCGCCTGCACGGTGCCGCTGCCGGCCGGCGGCAAGGTCGAGGCCGAAGTGGTCGGCTTCGAGGGCGACCGCCTGTTCCTGATGCCGCAGAGCGACGTGGAAGGCATCGTGCCGGGCACGCGCGTGTTCCCGATCGAGCCGTCGATTCCCAAACCCGGTTCCGTCACGCACCCGCGCCGCCGTACCAGCGACCGCGCGCGGCAATTGCCGGTGGGGCCGGAACTGCTGGGCCGCGTCGTCGATGCGGCCGGCCGCCCGCTCGACGGCCTGGGGCCGATCCAGACCAGCGATTCGGCGCCGATCAATGTGCGTCCCGCCAACCCGCTGGGCCGCGCGCCGATCGTGGAAACGCTGAATGTGGGGGTACGCTGCATCAACGGCATGCTGACCGTAGGCCGAGGTCAGCGGATGGGGCTGTTCGCCGGCTCCGGCGTCGGCAAGTCGGTGCTGCTCGGCATGATGGCGCGCTATACCGAGGCGGATGTCATCGTCGTCGGGCTGATCGGCGAGCGGGGCCGCGAAGTCAAGGAATTCATCGAACACATCCTGGGCGAGGAAGGCCTGGCTCGCTCGGTCGTGGTGGCCGCGCCGGCCGATACGCCGCCGCTGATGCGCATGCAGGGCGCGGCCTACTCGACGGCCATTGCCGAGCATTTCCGCGACAAGGGCCAGGACGTGCTGCTGATCATGGATTCGCTGACCCGCTATGCGATGGCCCAGCGCGAGATCGCGCTGGCGATCGGCGAACCGCCTGCCACCAAGGGCTATCCGCCTTCCGTGTTCGCCAAGCTGCCGGTGCTGGTGGAGCGGGCCGGCAATGGCGAACTGGGCGGCGGCTCGATCACCGCCTTCTATACCGTGCTGACCGAGGGCGACGACCAGCAGGATCCGATCGCCGACTCGGCGCGCGCGATTCTCGATGGCCACATCGTGCTGAATCGGCGCCTCGCCGAAGCGGGCCACTACCCCGCCATCGACATCGAGCAATCGATCAGCCGGGCCATGCATTCGATCACGTCGCATGACCACCAGAACAAGGCGCGCCGCCTGAAGCAGCTGTTTTCCGTGTACGAACGCAGCCGCGACCTGATCGCAGTGGGCGCTTACACGCCCGGCACGGACCCGAAGATCGACGAAGCCATCAAGCTGCATGACCGCATCGAGCATTTCCTGCAACAAAAGATCACCGAGCGGGTCGACATGGCCGAGAGCTTGGAGCAATTAGCCACGCTGTTCGACTGATTGATGAATCCGGCGCTCCGTATAATTTTGCATTATGGCCTCGACATCCCAACTTGAAACCCTGATCGACATGGCCCGCACCGAGACGGACGATGCGGCCAAGCGCCTCGGCGCGGCCCTGAAGGCCGTCAGCGACGCGGAAGAAAAGCTGAACATGCTGATCGGCTATCGCGACGAATACAGCCGCAAGTTCCAGGCAACCCAGCAGGCCGGCATCACGCCGATGGCTTACCGTAACTTCCAGGCCTTCATGGAAAAGCTCGACAACGCCATCCACGGCCAGGAGGAAGTGGTGCGGCACACGCAAAGGCGCGGCGAACTGGAAAAGGCCACGTGGCAGGCGGCCGAGCGCAAGCGCGTGTCGTACTCCACGCTGCGCGACCGCGAAGCGGCCAAGCAGCAAAAAGTGGAAGCCAAGCGCGACCAGAAAGCAATGGACGAACACGCTTCACGCCAGGCGTTCTTCCGGCGCTGATTCCCGAACGCAGATTCGAAACGCAGCTCCCGATTCTTCCGCGAAACCCTATAGGCGGCCTCATGCAGACCCAATCCATTCAAAGCCAGCAGCCGAACAAGCCGCAGCCGCCAAAGAGCGCGCCGCTGCCCAGCAACGATTTCCAGGGCGCGCTGGCGCTTGAAATGGAGCGCCAGCCCGTCTGCGCGGCACCGGAACAGCCCTCCCCCGCACAAGCACAATCCCGGCAAGCCAAACCCGTCCAGGCGGCAAAGCCGGCGCAGCAGGCGCAGGGCGCCAGCCAGGCCGAGCGCGCCGATGCTTCCGCGAAGGCCGCCGAAGCCACGGCAACCGAAGGCAAGCCCGCGACGGCCGAGGCAGCGTCAGGCGAGGACACCGAGCAATCCGCGGATGACAGCGCGGACACCACCCCGGCGGCCGACCCCGCCGCCGGCATGCTGGCCATGCTGGCGGCCTATGGCCAGCTGACCGCCAAGGCAGAAGTCAAGGCCGACCTGCCCGCTTCCACAGTGGAGACGGACGCCGCCGCGCTGGCGGCGCTGCAGGCGGAGTCGACCGGCAAGGGCGGCAAGGCCACGCTGGCCGATCTCGCCGCCGACGCCCGGGCCGGCAAGGCGGATGGCATGTCCGCGCTGCAGGATGCGCTGTCGGACAAGGCCGGTGCCGGCCTCGAAACGCCCACCGGCCGGAAGGCCGCCGCATTCGATGCGCAGCTTGCCGCAAGCGTGGCCGACGCCGCGCCGGCGGCCCAGCCGGTGGCGACGCCCGCCGCGCAGGCCCTGGCCGCGACCGTGCAGGCCGCCAATACCGTGGCCGCCAGCCAGCTGCAGGCGCGCGTCGGCACCAATGCCTGGGAGCAGCAACTGGGCCAGAAAGTGGTGTGGATGGTGGCCGGCGGCGACCAGAGTGCCTCGCTGACCCTGAATCCGCCGGATCTCGGCCCGCTGCAGGTCGTGCTGAACGTATCGAACGACTCGGCCACCGCCACGTTCACGGCGCACCAGCCGGAGACCCGGCAGGCGATCGAGAACGCGCTGCCGAAACTGCGCGAGATGATGAGCGAAGCCGGCATCATGCTGGGGGACGCGTCGGTGTCCGCCGGTTCGCAGGAGCAGCAGCAGGCCTTTGCCGACCAGGCTGCCGGGAAGACCGGCGGCGGGCGCTTCGGCAATGGCGGCGAGGCGGGCGCCCAGGAAGAAGCCCGGCCGGTCATCCGCCGCACCGTTCTGGGCGCGGTCGATACCTTCGCCTGAACGAGTACCTCCCTGTACGGCAGAGCTGGCGGGTCTTTGGCCCGCTGTTTCGCGTATCCCGACGCGCCGCCTCTGCCGATAATGCCATAATGGCGATACATATCCATTAGCAAGATCGTGCGACAGCACAAGTAAAGTTGAAAGCAAAGTCAAACATGAAAGCTGACCCAAAGGCTGAAGCGGCGCCCGCCGGTGGCGGCAGCAAGAAACTGGTCATCATCCTCATCGCCGTGCTGGTGCTGGTATTGGCCGGCGGCGGCGCGGCCGCGTTCTTCCTGCTGAAGGGGGGCGACGCCGCCGAATCCGAACATGCGGAAGAAACCGCCAAGCCCAAGAAGAAAAAGAAAAAGGGCGACGAGGGTCCGCCTGTCTACGTGACCGTGGAGCCGTTCACGGTCAACCTGAACCCGGAGGAAGGCGAGCAGTACCTGCAACTGGCGTTCACGCTGCAGGTGCCGGATGCCGAGCAATCGGACGTCATCAAGAACAATATGCCGAAGGTACGCAGCCGCATCCTGCTGCTGCTGTCGTCGAAGAAGGCCTCGGAGATCAACACGCCCGAAGGCAAGGTCCAGCTGGCCAAGGAAATCCAGGCGCAGGTAAACGAGCCGTTCCAGGAACACGACTACGAGCAGGAAGTATCGGAAGTACTGTTCACCTCGTTCATTATCCAGTAAGCATCCTGCAAGTACCCATCAACACCGGAATCCAGCGGAACCATGGCGGATAATTTTCTCTCCCAGGAAGAAGTCGATGCCCTCCTGAAGGGCGTCAACGGCGACCAGGACGACGTTGCGGCGCCGGAAGAAGTCGCGGGAGTCAGAACCTACAACCTGGCCACCCAGGAGCGCATCGTGCGCGGCCGGATGCCGACGCTCGAGATCATCAACGAGCGCTTCGCCCGCCTGCTGCGCGTGGGCCTGTTCAACTTCCTGCGCCGCAGCGCGGAAGTGTCGGTGGGCTCGGTGCGGGTATCGAAATACAGCGAATTCATCCGCAACCTGGTCGTGCCGACGAACCTGAACCTGGTGCACATGAAGCCGCTGCGCGGCACGGCGCTGATGGTATTCGACCCGGGCCTCGTGTTCCTGCTGGTCGACAACCTGTTCGGCGGCGACGGCCGCTTCCATACCCGCGTGGAAGGCCGCGACTTCACGGCGACGGAGCAGCGCATCATCCTGCGCATCCTCGATATCGTGTTCGAGGCCTACACGAAATCGTGGGAACCGGTTTTCCCGGTCGAGTTCGAGTACATCCGCTCGGAAATGAACACGCAGTTCGCCAACATCGCCACGCCGAACGAAGTGGTGGTGGCGTCGACGTTCACCGTCGAACTGGGTTCGGTGTCCGGGCAAATCCACTTCTGCATGCCGTATTCGATGATCGAGCCGATCCGCGATGCGCTGACCTCGTCGCTGCAGGGCGAGGCGCTGGAAGTGGACAAGCGCTGGATCCGCCTGATGACGCAGCAGATCCAGATCGCCGAAGTGGAGCTGGTGGCGCGGCTCGGTACCGCGAAAGTCAGCTTCGACGAGATCCTGAACATGCGCGTGGGCGACGTGATTCCGCTGACTATCCCGGAAACGATCGAGGCCACGGTGGACGGCGTGCCGGTACTCGATTGCACGTACGGCGTGCTGAACGGACAATACGCGCTGAAGGTGGAGCGGCTGCTCGCCAACAGCGACAACTTAAGCAAGTAGGAGAACACCATGGCGGACAACCAGGACGATCAAAGCCTCGACGACGATTGGGGCGCGGCGATTGCCGAACAGGCCAAGGCCGAAGCGGAGGCATTGCAGAAGGAGGCCGCCACCGCTGCCGTGTTCAAGGATTTTTCCAAGGCGGCGACGCGCACGGAAACCCATAACGACATCGACTTCATCCTCGACATCCCCGTCCAGCTGACGGTGGAACTGGGCCGCACCAAGATCGCCATCAAGAACCTGCTGCAACTGGCGCAGGGCTCGGTGGTCGAACTGGACGGCCTGGCCGGCGAACCGATGGACGTGCTGGTGAACGGCTGCCTGATCGCACAGGGCGAGGTGGTGGTGGTGAACGACAAGTTCGGTATCCGCCTCACCGACATCATCACTCCTTCCGAACGCATCCGAAAACTGAATAAATGAAGCGTGTCCTGGTTTCCGCACTGCTGGCGGGCGGCATCCTCGCCGGCAGCGTCGCGTCCGCGCAGGCGCCCGCGCCTGCCCCCGCAACTGCGCCCGCGCCTGCCCCCGTCATCACCAATCCCGCCGACCGCGCCGTCGCCCCCGTGAAGGCCGGCGAACCGGCCACCGTCGTGTCGCCCGAACAGGCGCCGGCGCCGGGCCCGGTGCCGCCGCCCGCCGCCACGCCGGAACAGCAGGCCGTGCTGGCCGGTGCCCGCAGCGCCACGCCGGCCGCCATGCCCGCGGCCCCGTCTGCCGCGGGCAGCCTGCTGCAGACGGTCGTCGCGCTGGCGTTCGTGCTGGCCATCCTGGTTGGCCTGGCGTGGGCACTGAAGCGCTTCGGTCCGCGCAACGTCACCGGCGGCAGTACCGTGAAACTGGTCGGCGCGCTGTCGGTGGGCGCGCGCGAACGGATCCTGGTCGTCGAGGTCGGCGACCAGTGGATCGTCGTCGGCGCCTCGCCGGGCCGCATGAATGCGCTGGCCACGCTGCCGCGGCAGGAAGGCGATGCCGCCGCCCCGGCCGGGCAGCATGCGCTGCCGGCGACCCATTTCTCGGAATGGTTCAAGCAAACGATTGAAAAGCGCAATGGCAAGTAATCTCAAGCGCGCGGCTGTCGCGCTGCCGGCGCTCGCGGCTTTGTTCCTGCCGCTGATGGCGGCCGCCGAACCGACGATCCCCGCCTTCACCAGCACGCCGGCGCCGGGCGGCGGTGTCCAGTACGGGCTGACGCTGCAGACGCTGATCCTGATGACGGCGCTGACGTTCCTGCCGGCCGTGCTGCTGATGATGACGGGCTTTACGCGCATCGTGATCGTGCTGTCGCTGCTGCGGCAGGCGCTGGGCACGCAGTCGGCACCACCGAACCAGGTAGTGGTCGGGCTGGCGCTGTTCCTGACGTTCTTCGTGATGGGCCCCACCTTCGACCGCATCTATACCGAGGCCTACCAGCCCTTGCAGGCGAACCAGATCACGATGCAGCAGGCCATCGAGCGCGGCGCGGCGCCGCTGAAAACCTTCATGCTCAAGCAAACCCGGCAGGCCGACCTGGCACTGTTCGTGAAGATCTCGCGCAGCCCGGCGCTGCAGGGCCCGGAAGACGTGCCGATGCGGATCCTGGTGCCGGCCTTCATCACCAGCGAACTGAAGACGGCGTTCCAGATCGGCTTCGCGATCTTCATCCCGTTCCTGATCATCGACATGGTGGTCGCTTCCGTGCTGATGTCGATGGGCATGATGATGATGTCGCCGGCCGTGATCTCTCTGCCGTTCAAGCTGATGCTGTTCGTGCTGGTCGACGGCTGGCAACTGCTGCTGGGCTCACTGTCCCAGAGTTTTTACTGAATTGACCGAAGGACGACGATGACCCCGGAAACCGTGATGACGATGGGCCGCCACGCCATGGAAGTGACGCTGATGGTCGCCGCGCCGCTGCTGCTGGTCGCGCTCGTCATCGGCCTGGTCGTGTCGATCTTCCAGGCCGCCACGCAGATCAACGAATCGACGCTGTCGTTCATTCCGAAACTCGTCGGCGTGTTTGTCGCGCTGGTGGTGGCCGGGCCGTGGATGATCAGCGTGATGACCGACTACATGCGCGAGATGTTCGGCGGCATTCCGGGCCTGGTCGGCTGACGCCGCGCTTCCTTCATCCCATGCTGGCCCTGACGCTTGCCGACATCAACACGTATATTACCGGCTTCATCTGGCCGCTGACGCGTGTGCTGGGGCTGGTCGCCGCATCGCCCGTGTTCGGCAACGCCCGCGTGCCGCGCACCGCCCGGCTCGGCTTCGGCGTGGTGGTGGCGATGGCCATCGCGCCGCTGGTGCCGGCGGTACCGGCCGCCGATCCCGCGTCATGGGAAGGCTTGCTGATCCTGGCAAAGGAACTGATCACCGGCGTCATGATGGGCTTCGCCATGCGCCTCGTGTTTGCCGCCGTGGAAATGGCCGGCGAGATCAGCAGCCTGACGATGGGCCTGGGCTTTGCCAGCTTCTTCGACCCGATGTCGCAGGGCCGCTCGTCGGCCATCTCGCAGTTCCTGACCTGGATCGCCACGCTGACGCTGCTGGTCGCCAATGTGCACCTGTGGCTGCTCGAAGCGCTGGCCGAAAGCTTCTTCACCCTGCCCATCTCCGGCCGCATGTTCCACGGCGGCGGCTTCTGGGACCTGGCGCTGTGGGGCGCGAAGATCTTCTCGGCGGGAGTGCAGCTGTCGCTGCCGATCGTTGCCGCGCTACTGATCGCCAACGTCGCGCTCGGCGTCCTCACGCGCGCCGCCCCGCAACTGAACCTGTTCGGCATCGGCTTCCCGATCACGCTGGGCGTCGGCTTCATCGTGCTGATGATCGCCCTTCCCTACCTCGCCACCCCGCTCGTCAACCTGCTCGGCCAGGGCGCCGAGAAAGCGCAGATGATCCCCCGCGCCTTGCAGGGCGAAGGCAACATCGCCCCGCGCCCCCAGCCCCCCGTCCGCTAAGCAAAACTGGGGACGGACCCCTGTTTCCTGGAAATTCCCTGCCAAGGATCTCCGCCGCCAAAAATTGCTTATAAACCAGGGTACGTCCCCAGTTTTGCCCCAAAAATTGCCTCTAAACCAGGGTACGTCCCCAGTTTCGAAATTGGGGACGTACCCCTGTTTCCAGGAAATTTCCTGCCAAGGATCTCCGCCGCCAAAAATTGCTTCTAAACCAGGGTACGTCCCCAGTTTTGCCCCAAACATTGCTTCTAAACCAGGGTACGTCCCCAGTTTTGCTGGTCAGATGTAGTTGAACAGCGAGAGCTGGGTGGCGGAGCGGAAGGTTTGCTGGGCTGCCTGCAGGCTGGTGGTCTGCTGCTGGAAGAGCGATACCGCGGCGATCTGGCCGCGCGGGGTCAGGCCGACCAGGTTGGTGATCTGGTCGATGTACTGGATGTCCAGCGCCGAGCCCGCCTCGTCGAGCGAATCCAATTCGTTCAGACGCGAGCCGACCGAGGCGACCACGGACAGCATATTGTCCTGCGCGTTCTGCAGGTTCTGGTTGGCCGTATTCAGCGCGTTGGTCAGTTGTGCCCCCGCGGTCGGGCCCGAACTGGGACTGCGCAGTGCCGTGATCACGTCGCGGATCGTCGTGAAGACGGACTGGTTCTTGCTGGGCTCGACCGTGAAGATGTCGCCATTGGCCGGCGCGCCGGCGATGTCGAAGGTAAGGCCGTCGAACGTGATCGGCTCGCCGGGTTTGAAGTCGGTGGCCGGCAGGGCCTCGGTGCCGTCGGTGGTGTTGGTGACCGAGAACTGCACCGCGCCGGTGGTGGCGTCCTTCGTGAAATTGATCTTGTAGTTATCGCCGGTCAGCGCGCTGGCATCGATGACCGAACCCGGCGCGATGATGCCGGTACCGCCCCGTGCCGCGTTGCCCGGATCGGCCCTGGTCTGGAAGGTGCCGTTGCCGGTCAGGTTCTGCTCGAAGATCTGGCTGCCCGATGCGCTGATCGCCATCTGCCGGCCCGAGCCCACCTGCAGCTCGCGCTGCCCCTGGTCGCCAAAATACGTGGCCCCGGTGCCTGTCAATGCGAACGGCTGCGTGTTGGTCTTGAAGCCCGAGAACAGGTAGCCGCCGGTGCCGTCGGCCGTGTTGGCCTGACCCAGCAGGTCGTTCATGTAGCCTTCCAGCGCCGTGGCGATCGCGTCACGGTCGGACTGGACCTGGCCGGGATTACCGGCCCGCACCACCTCAGCCAGGATGTCTTCCATGACGGTGCTGACGGTATCCATGACCGTGTCGACCAGGCTCAGCGAACCAAGCGCGTTCTGCCGGTTCAGCTCGAACTGCTCGTTCATCTGCTGCGACTGGGTCACTTCGAGCGCACGCGCCGATGCCACCGGATCATCGGCCGGCGTCAGCACGCGGCGGTCGGTGGACAGCTGCATCTGCGTGCGCAGCATGTTCCCCTGCAGATTCGCCATCTGCGACACGTTGCGGTCGTACATCGTCTGGGTACTGATACGGATTGCCATGATCAACCTCGAGAATTACTGTGAGATCGACAGCAGCGTGTCGAACAATGTTCCAGCCACCTGCATCACCTTGCCGGCCGCCTGGTATGCCTGCTGGTAGCGCAGCAGGTCGGCCGCTTCCTCGTCGAGGTTGACGCCGGATACGCTCTGCTGCGCGGCGATTGCCTGGTCGACGGCGGTTTCGCTGGCGGCGCTGCCCACCTGCATCTCGCGCGTCTTGTTGCCGACGAAGTTCACGGTGGCCGCGTAGCCGCCCTGGAACGTCGCCGTGCCGTTGTTCAGGATATTCCGGGTCTGCAGGCCGGCCAGCAGGACGCCGTTGCGGCCGTCGCCGACACCGCTCGTGTTCGGACCGATCGTGAACTTGTCGCCGTTCTGCGGCGTGCCGGAAATCGAGAAATCGATGCCGCCGAAGCTGAGCGGCCCGCCTTCCGTGTAGGCCACCGAACTGCCGTCAGGGAAGCCGGTAATCCGGCCGTTGTTGAACGTCAGGGTCACCGGCGCCGTCAGCGGATTGGCGACATAGGCCTCGTTGACCACGCCGGGGCTGATCGTGCCGTTGCCGGAATTGGTCGTCGGCACCGAAGTGGCCACCGGTGCCGCCAGCGCGATCTTGCGGTAATCCGTGATCGCCACGTCGAAATTGGCCGCGGCCGTGTACGTGGGGCGCACCTGCATCCGGTCGCCCGACTGCGGCGCGCCGGTGAAGGTGTACGTGACGCCATCGATTTCCTGCGGCACCGCCGGGTTGGTGATCGCCGTCACCGCGCCGTCCGAGCGCGTGACCGTGTAGCGCGCGGGCGTGCCACCGTAATTCACTTCGTAGTCGAGGCCGGTCAGCGCCCTCGCGTCGGTGATCGACGCGTCGATCTCGGCCGTGCTGAGCGGCGAATTGCGCGCGTCATAGCCGACATAGCCCTTCAGCGGCGTGAAGAAATCGCCGCCCAGGTCGCCGTTCAGGTCTTGCCCGAGCCGGTGCTGTTCATTGAACGCCTGCGTCAGCCCGGCAGCCACCTGGCCGATCTGGTTCTGCACGCGGTCCAGCGACTCGCGGCGGAAATCCATCACGCCACCCAGCGCACCGCCGGCAAACGTGTCGTCGGCGATGATGGTGCTGCGGCCGGTGGCCGGGTACGACACCACCATGCGCCCCGGATCGGTCGGCGACTGCACGGCCGCCATCTCCAGGTGGCTGGTACCCACCACCAGCGGCTGGCCCGAGCCGAACGTGATGTTCAGCATGTTGTTGTCCGATGGCAGCACGGTGATCTTCACCTGCTGGTTCAGCTCGCGCACCAGCCGGTCGCGCTGGTCCAGCAAATCGTTCGGCGGGTTCAGCGGATCGGTCGTCAGCGCGGAAATCTGGTTGTTCAGGTTGGCGATTTGCGCCGCGTACGAGTTGATGCCGTTGACGGTGTTCGTGATCGTCGTGTTGACGCCATCCTGCAGCTCCTGCAACCGGCCCGACACTTCATGGAAGCGCGCCGCCAGCGTTTCGGCGCCCGACAGCATCGACGTGCGCGACGACTGCAGCGACGGCGTCGAGTTGGCCGTCTGCACGCCGCGGAAGAAATCCTGCAGCGCCGGCGACAGCCCGATCGTCGAGTCGCTCAGCATGTTGTCGATCTGGCTGATCTGGCTGAGGTAGGCGTCGACCGAACCCTGCGTCGACTGCGCGTTCATTACCTGCTTGTTCAGGAAATCGTCGTAATAGCGCTTGATCTGTGCCACCTGCGTGCCGGTGCCCACATAGCCCACGCCCTGGCTCAGCGGCGGCAGCGTCGACTGCACGATGCCCTGGCGCGTGTAACCCGGCACGCTCGAGTTCGTGATGTTGTGGCCAGTGGTGGCGATGCCGGCCTGCGCCGCCAGCAAGCCGGTCCTGCCGATGCTGAGTAGATTGCTCATGCTTACGCTCTTTCCTGATGTGACTAGTTTACGGCAATACGGCGCAGAACTTGAGTTGCCGCAAAGCTAACGTGCGCGGCCAGGTCCTCCGCGGCGCGTTACACCAGCGTCTTGTTGATCACGGCAGCCAGCTTCGCCGCGTAGTTCGGGTCGGTGGCGTAGCCGGCCTTCTGCAGGTTGCGCGCGAAGGCGGCGGCGTCGCCTGCGCTGGCCAGCACTTTTTCGTAGCGCGGGTTATCCGTGATGAGCCTTGCATAATCCTTGAAGCTCTCCGCATAGCTGTCGTAGGCGCGGAAGCGTTCGATCTTGCGCTGCGGCCGGCCGTTGACATACTCGGTGGTGGCCACGTCCACCGTCTTGCCCTTCCAGTCGCTGCCGGCCTTGATGCCGAACAGGTTATGGCTGCTGGCGCCGTTGGCACCCTTGATCTCGCGCCGCCCCCAGCCGCTTTCCAGCGCGGCCTGGCCCAGCATGAACTTGGCCGGGATGCCGGTGGCGCGGCTGGCTTCCTCGGCGTGGCTGGCCAGCTTGTCGGAAAAAGCGCGCACGTGCGCGTGGCGCGACGTGCTTGGCGCCACCTCGCTGGCTGCCGCATTCACCACCCCGGTGCCCCCCGCCCTGGCAGCCTGGGCAGCGTTCCCGCCAGCCGCATCGATCGAGCGCTGCAGCCTGGCCGCATCGAGCATCGACTTCGTGAAGCCGCCGTCCGGCACGCCTGCGCCCGGCGCGGCCGCGGCATCCATGCCGCTCAGGCCGGCGGTCTTCGACAGTTGCCGCACCAGCACGTCCGCCAGCCCGACGCCTTTTTTCGCGATGTTCTGGCTGGTCTGCTGGTCCAGCATCGTGGTGAACATCTTCGTCTGCGAATTGTCCAGCAGGCCTTCCTGCGGCGTGGCATCGCGCATGCTCTTCAACATCATGTTGACGAACATGGCCTCGAATTGCGTGGCCGCCCCCTTCAGCGCCTCGGGCGAGCCCGCCCGGGCGCCCTGGCGCAGCTCCGAGAGGCCCTTGTTATCCAGGGCAAAATTGGACGAAAGGTCGGTGGCGGAAAGATCGGTCGGTGTGCTGGTCTGGCGGATCATGGCGTTCCCCGGTCAGATGATTTCGAGTTCGGCGCGCAGCGCCCCGGATGCCTTCATCGCCTGCAGGATCGCCAGCAGGTCCTGCGGCGAGGCGCCGATCGCGTTCAGCGCCTTGACCACGTCGGCCAGCTGGGCGCCCGCCTGCAGTTGCAGCACCTTGCCCGGCGCCTGCTGGATGTCGACGGCGCCCGGCTGCGTGACGGCGGTCTGCCCGCCGGACAGCGGTCCCGGCTGGCTGACCTGCGTGTCCGGCGAGACCGACACCTGCAGGTTGCCGTGCGAGACGGCGCATGCCTGCAACGTGACCGCCTGGTTCATCACCACCGAACCGGTGCGGGCATTCATGATCACCTTGGCCGCCAGCGCGGCCGGCTGCACGTCCAGCTCTTCCAGCTGGCCGATGAAGGCCACGCGCTGGTCCGAGGCGGCAGGCGATGTCACGCGGATCACCCGGCCATCCAGCGCATAGGCCACGCCGGCGCCGAAACGGTTGTTGATGGCGGTGACCACGCGGCTGGTGGTGGCGAAATCGGCATTCTTCAGTTCCAGGCGGATCTGGCCACCCTCGCCCAGCGCCGTCGGCACGGCGCGCTCGACGGTGGCGCCATTGTTGATGCGTCCCACCGACAGGTGGTTGACGACGGTGGAAGCACCGCCGCCCGGCGCCTGTGCGCCGACGCCGCCGACCACGAGGTTGCCTTGTGCCATGCCGTAGACCTGGCCATCCGCGCCTTTCAGCGGCGTCATCAGCAAGGTGCCGCCGCGCAGGCTGCGCGCATTGCCCAGCGACGACACCGTGACGTCGAGCTGCTGGCCTGGCTGGGCGAACGCCGGCAGCGACGTGGTCACCATCACGGCGGCCACGTTGCGCAGTTGCAGCTGCGAGCCCGACGGCAGCGTCACGCCCAGCTGCTGCAGCATCGACGCCACGCTCTGGATCGTAAACGGGGTTTGCGTGGTCTGGTCGCCGCTGCCGTCCAGGCCCACCACGAGGCCGTAGCCCATCAGCTGGTTTTCCCGCACGCCGGCGATGCTGGCGAGGTCTTTCAGGCGCTCGGCCTGGACGGCCGGTGCCAGCAGGGACAATCCGAAGGCCAGCGCTGCGATGAGTTTTTTCATATTAGAACGGCAACAGGCTCAGGAAGAACCGCGACGCCATCGATGTCAGCTCGGCGCGGTCCAGGTGGGTATTGGTGCGGTACTCGACGCGCGCATCGGCGATCGCCGTGGACGGCACCGAGTTGCCGGCGCCGATCGTATCGGGATTGACCGTGCCGGAGATGCGGATGAACTCGGTTCCCTTGTCCATCGCGATCTGCTTTTCGCCGGCCACCACCAGGTTCCCGTTCGGCAGCACTTCGACGACTGTCACGCCCAGCGTGCCGGTAAACGCGTTGCTGGCCGTCTGCGCGGCCGAGTCGGCATAGTTGTTGTCCGTTTCGGTGGCCAGGCGCGCGCCCAGGCGGCCCTGCAGCGGGCCGGGAATGCCGATGCCGACGCCACCGGTGCGGGTGGCCGAACTGGTGCCGTTCTTGTTGGCGGTGGTGCGCTCGGTAATGATGACGTTGATGATGTCACCCACCAGGCGGCCGCGGCGGTCTTCAAACACGGGCCGGAAGGTCTGCGCCTGGTAGATCGCGCCGTTCGCAGGGACGTTGACCGGCATCGGCGGGATCGGCCGCGCGGAAGTGGGGCCGGCCACGATCGATGGCGGTTCGCTGGCGCAGCCGGCCAGCAGGGTGGCGGCCGCGGCAATGGTGAAAACGCAGTACTTCATGGCGGATCCTTACAGCTGCGACAGGCGCTGCAGCATCTGGTCCGAGGTGGTGATGGCCTTGCTGTTGATCTCGTAGGCGCGCTGCGTCTGGATCATGTTGACCATTTCCTCGACCACGTTGACATTCGACACTTCCACGTACCCTTGCAGGATCTGTCCCAGGCCGTTGGCGCCCGGCGCGTTGGCTTGCGGCGCGCCGGAGGCGCCGGTCTCCAGGTACAGGTTTTCGCCGATCGATTCCAGCCCGGTGGGGTTGATGAACGATGCCAGCTGCAGGTTGCCGATCTGCTGCGCGGCGGCCTGGCCGGGCAGCTGCACGGTCACCGTGCCATCCTTGGCCACGTTGATTTCATCGGCATCGATGGGGATCGTGATCGGCGGTTGCAGCGCGTAGCCGCTGGAGGTGACCATCTGGCCATTGCTGTCGCGCTGGAACGAACCATCGCGCGTGTAGGCGGAGGTACCGTCAGGCAGCAGCACGGTGAAGAAGCCGTTGCCGTTGATCATCAGGTCCTTGTCGTTGCCGGTGGCCTGGGGATTGCCCTGCGTGTGGATGCGTTCGATCGCCACGGGGCGCACGCCGGTACCTTGCTGCAGGCCGGACGGCAACTGGGTCTGCTGCGACGAACTGGCGCCGGGCTGGCGCACGTTCTGGTACAGCAGGTCTTCAAAGACCGCGCGCGATTTCTTGAAGCCGTTGGTGCTGACGTTGGCGAGGTTGTTCGCCACCGTATCCATCTGCGTCTGTTGCGCTTCCATGCCGGTCTTGGCAATCCAGAGCGAACGTATCATGTGCTTTCTCCCTGCCCCGCGGGGCTTTCATCCACGAAAGCATTATGCGACGAGAGATATCAGTTCAAAGCAAGGATCTGGGCGGCTTTCGCGGCGTTATTCTCGGCGTTCTTCAGGAGGCTCATTTGCGTCTCGAACGACCGTGCCAGGGTGATCATGCTGACCATCGCATCGACCGGGTTGACGTTGCTGAGCTCCAGGCAGCCGTCCGCCACGCGCACTGCCGGGTCGGCGGCGGCCGGCTCACCGGACTGCTGGCGGAACAGGCCATCGTCGCCGCGCACCAGCCCGGCCACGTCGGGATTGACCAGTTTCAGCCGGCCGATGATATTGGTCGGCCCGGCCTGCACCTGGCTGGCATCGATGCCGCTGACGGTGCCGTCGCCGGCGATCGAGATATTGGTATTGGGCGGTACGGCGATCGGGCCGTTCTCGCCCTGCAGCGTCAGGCCGCTGGAGGTCTGCAGCAGGCCGTTCTCGCTGACCTTGAAACTGCCGTTGCGGGTATACGCTTCGGAACCGTCGGCCGACTGCACCGCGAACCAGCCGTCGCCGCGGATCGCCACGTCCATCGGCCGCCCGGTGGTCTCCATCGGCCCGGCACGGAAATCCGAGCCGACCGTGTTGTCGACCACGAAGGTCCGGGTCGGCATCCCTTCCGATACCACGGGCACGGCGCGGAAGGCGTCGAGCTGGGCGCGAAAGCCAACCGTGGTGGCATTGGCCAGGTTGTTCGACGTGGTGGCCTGCTGGTCCAGGATGTGCCTGGCGCCAGTCATTGCCGTGTAGATCAGGCGGTCCATGCTTGCTCCTTGTGCTTTCCACTGCAAAAAACTGGGGACGTACCCCTGTTTCTGAGAAATTTCCTTAAAACAGGGGTCCGTCCCCGGTTTTTGCGCTGTTGATGTTTATCAGCGCAGGTTGATCAGCGTCTGCAGCACCGAATCCTCGGTCTTGATGGTCTGCGCATTGGCCTGGTAGACGCGCTGGGCGGTGATCATGTCGACCAGCTGCTCGGTCAGGTCGACGTTCGACGACTCCACCGACGAGGCGCGCAGCTGCCCCATGCCGCCGGTGTTCGGCGTGCCGATCTGCGGCACGCCGGAGGCGCCGCTCTCGGCCCAGGCGTTGTTGCCCAACGGGGTCAGGTTGTCCACGCTGGCGAAGTCGGCCAGCACGACCTGGCCCAGCGCACGCGACTTGCCATTGCTGTACTGGCCCATGATGATGCCGTTCTCGTCGGCGGCGAAGCGCTGCAGGCTGCCGGACGAATAGCCGTCCTGCGTGGAATTCTTCTCGCTGGTGGGGGTGCCGTACTGCGTGCTGCCGTCGAACGTCAGGGTGATCGGGATATCCAGCACGGCGCCATTGTCCGGGAATACCGGCAGGTTCACGTCGAACGGCAGCGTGAAGCCGGCGGCCTGCATGGCGGCCGAGTCGACCAGGCCGTTCTTCGTGAAGATCAGCGTGCCGGCCTTTTCGGCCGGCACGTTGACGGCGGCGGCGAACGCGGCATCGATCATGTCCGGCGTATTGCTGGCCACGTTGCCCACGCTGGTGGCCGGGGCGTACAGTGCGGCGATCTGGGCCAGCGCGGCGGCCGATGCGCCTTCCCTGGTGGCGGCGGCCGTGACGGCGGTGCCGACCGCGGTGGCATACGCCTGGCGCGCGGCGACGATTGCCGCGGCGTCGCCGCCGGTCACCGCCGTGTTGTAGGCCGTGCGGGCGGCGACGACGGGCTCGCTGCCGACGACGTCGCGCATCACGGCCTGCGAGTTGACCTGCACGCCGTCGTTCGCCACGTAAACGTCCCAGGTGCTGCCGCCGGTGCGCACGTAGTACAGGCCCATCGTGTGCTCGTTGCCAAGCGAATCGTAGACCGGAATCACGGTCTGCTTGTTGTAGGTGCGCGGATCGCCGGCATCGAACGGCTGCACGGTTGGCGTGGTGGAATTGGACGACAGGTTGATCTGGAAGTTCGCCCGCGTGGTCTGCACCGGCGCCAGGTCGGCCGCGTCGATCTGCAACGGCACCGGTGCGCCCTGCAGGATCTGGCCATCCACGGTAGCCAGGTAGCCGGTCAGCGCCGCGCCCTGCGCGTTGACGATCGTGCCCGTGTTATCGAGCAGGAACTGGCCGTTGCGGGTGTACTGGATCGCACCATCCTGCACGGTGCGGAAGAAGCCGGCGCCGTTGATCGAAATGTCCAGCGGGTTGTTGGTGGTCTCGATGTTACCTTGCGAGAATTGCTGCGCAAGGCGCGCCACCGTCACGCCGATGCCGGGATTGCGGCCGCTGATGCCGTTCAGCGAATTCGCGTAGATGTCCGCGAACTGCGCTTCGGTGCTCTTGAAGCCGACCGTGCTGGCGTTGGCGACGTTGTTGCCGATGACGTCGAGCTGCGTGGAGGCGGCGTTCAGGCCGCTGAGACCTTGCTGGAACATGGTGTCCTCTGAATGAAATCGTTGTGTCTGTGTTTCGGTGCTATCGGTCCTGCCGCAGGCCCGCCGTTACAGCACCTGCCTGATGTCGTCCATCGTCAGCTGGCCGAGCCCCGGAACGTTCAGCTTCGCGCCGGCCGGCCCGGTCGACACGCTGGCCACGGTGCCGAACGCCAGCGCCTGCGCATCGGTCAGCGGCTTGTCGCCGGTGGTCGCGGTCAGCGCCAGCGTGTAGGTGCCGTCCGGGGCGGTGCTGCCGTCTTCGAGCTTGCCGTCCCATGCCAGCGGCAGCACGCCGGGATCGACATTGGTCAGCGTCATCGAGTGCACCACCTTGCCGCTGCTGTTCTTGATGTCGAGCTGTACATTGTCCGCGTACGAACCCAGCTCGATGCCGAAAATGCCCTTGCCCTCGGTCACCTGCATCGCCTTGCCCGGCGCAAGCACGCCGTGGTTGATCATGTTGACCGCCTCGGCCGACTGTGAGGCGGCCAGGTCGGTCTTCAGCGTTTCCAGCGTATCGTTCAGCTTGTTGATGCCGGTGACCGTGTTCAGCTGGGCCAGCTGGCTGGTGACCTGGGCATTGTCCAGCGGGTTGAGCGGATCCTGGTTCTTCAGCTGCGTGATCAGCAGCGTCATGAACTTGTCCTGCTCGGCCGAGATCGCGTTGCCGCTGGTCGACTTGGTGTTCATCGAGTCCATCAGCGACTGCGACACGGTATTGGAGGCGGCGCTGGGAGTGGTAATGACAGCCATGGTGGTGGTTCCGGTTATTGACCGATGGTCAGGGTTTTCAGCAGCATGCTTTTCGCCGCGTTCATCGTTTCGACATTGTTCTGGTACGAGCGCGAAGCCGACAGCATGTTGACCATTTCGTCGACCACGTTCACGTTCGGCATCGTCACGTAGCCGTTCTCGTCGGCCAGCGGGCTTTTCGGGTCGTACACCTGCTTCATCGGCGAGGGATCCTCGATCACCTGCTGCACCTTGACGCCGGTGGACGCATTGTTCGCCGACGGCGTGGCTTCGAACACCACCTGCTTGGCGCGGTACGCTTCGCCGGTGGCGCTGGTGGCGCTGTCGGCATTGGCCAGGTTGCTGGCCACCACGTTCAGCCGCTGCGACTGCGCGCTCATGGCCGAACCGGAAACGTTGAAAATACTGAACAGTGACATGGCGCTTTCTCCTCGTTGGCCGGGCTTACTGGCCCTGGAGGGCCGTCATCAGGCCCTTGATCTGGCTGTTGATGAACGTGACGCCGGCTTCATAGCGCAGCGCGTTGTCGGCGAACTGGTTGCGTTCAACGTCCATGTCGACGGTGTTGCCGTCGACGGCGCCTTGCACCACGCCGCGGTACAGCAACGGCGTGCCGTCGGCCAGCGTGCTGCCGTCCGGCGCCGGGGTGGGGAAATGGCGCTGCGCCGTGGTGTTCAGCGTGCCCGTCTGTGCAGTATTGTTCAGCGCGCTCTGCAGCGCGCTGGTGAAGTCGATGTCGCGCGCCTTGTAGTTCGGCGTGTCGGCATTGGCGATGTTCGACGCCAGCACGCTCTGGCGTGTCGAGCGCAGGCTCAGGGCCAGTTCGTTGAAGCGCAGGTGATTGTCGAGTTTTCCCAGCATGACGGCATCCTTCCATCGGTGACAGGTTCCATCTTACGGATGCTCCACGGCAAATGATCGAGGGAGAAGCACGGACTTTGCCGCGCTGTTCGCCGCTTTCGGCTCGCCGCGCGCGCGTAAGATGGCGGCATTCCACCCAGGGCACCGCTCATGAAACCGCTGAAAACCGCCTTTGCTTCACTGCTCCTGCTGGCTGGCGCCGCGCAAGCCGCCGCCGGCATGGACCCGGCCGCGCTGCGCCGCGCCGTCGACGGCTTCCTGCAGGTGCAGAGCGCCGGGCTGCCGGGCAAGGTAATGGTCACGGTCGGCAATATCGACTCGCGCATGAACCTGGCCCACTGCCCTGCTCCCGAAGCGTTCCTGATGCCCGGCAGTAAAGCCTGGGGCAAGACGACGGTGGGCGTGCGCTGTGCGGCCCCCTCCCAATGGACGGTGTATATTCAGGCCAATGTGTCTGTGCTGGGCAACTATATAGCCGCGGCCACGCCGCTGTCGCAGGGCCAGCCCATCCTCGATTCTCAACTGGCGACGATGCAGGGCGACCTGACCACGCTGCCGGCCAGCATCGCGACGGACAAGGCGCAAGTCGTTGGCCGCAGTACCAATGTTTCCGTTTCGGCAGGCACGCCGCTGCGCCTCGATACGCTGCGAAGCCAGCCGGTGGTGCTGAATGGCCAGGTGGTGAGGCTGGTCACGGCCGGCAGCGGTTTTCGCATCACGGCCGAGGGCAAGGCGATCGCCAATGCAGCCGAAGGGCAGGTGGTGCAGGTCCGCACGCAGGGCGGACGCAGCGTCAGCGGCATCGCCCGCGCGGGCGGCCAGGTCGAGGTTGCGTTTTAAGAAGATATTCGGCTCCTGCCGCTAAAGTTTGCAATGCGGCAGCCGTTAAGAACTCGTAGACGGAGCAAAAGCGCGGAGCAGGAGCTCCGGCCAGACGAGGGATGATGCTGTGAAAATCAACGATTCAGTAAAAAATGCGGGCTTGCCGGCGACCTCGACGTCGACCGCGAGCAATGCGCGCAACGCCGAAAAAACGGCTGCCACCACTTCCACGCAAACGAATTCGGAAAGCGTCAAGCTGTCGGCCCAGGGCCAGGCCATGGCCACCAGCAGCAACAGCGCCGTGTTCGACACGAAGAAAGTGGAACGTATCAAGCTGGCCATCGCCGATGGGCAGTTCCAGGTCAATTCCGAAAAAGTGGCGGATGGGCTGCTGGACACGGTCAAGGACCTGCTGCATTCCCGCCAACGCTAACACCCATTTGAGGTCATCCCATGCATGACGGCGCCCCGATATCGATGCTGCGCGAAGAGCAGCAGCTGATTACCGACCTGCTCGCGATCCTGAAGGACGAGCAGCAATCGCTGGTGGCCGCCGACATCGACAGGCTGTCCGCACTGACGCCCCGCAAGTCCGAAGTGCTCGGCCGCATGGGCGCGCTGGCCGCCGCACGCCACGCGGCGCTGGGCGAGGCCGGCTTCGAGGCCCGCGAGGCCGGCATGGAAATGTGGCTCTGCACCCACGGCACGCCGGACGACAAGGCGCTGTGGAACGACGTGCTGGCGCATACCCGCGAAGCCAAGGAACTGAACCGCCTCAACGGCATGCTGATCAACAAGCAGCTGTCGCACACCCAGGGCGCCCTGCAGGCGCTGCGTCCGCCCGCCCCCGGCGGCAACGTCTACGGCCCGACCGGGCTGACATCTACCACCACCACCTCGCGCGGCTTCCTCGCCGGCTGACCACCGGCAAAACTGGGGACGTACCCCTGTTTCCAGGAAATTTATAGGGCGCGGCATACCAGTAATCGACACCGCGGCAGAGCTGCCGTGCACCCTGTCTCAACGGAAACAAGGGTACGTCCCTAGTTTTGCGGTGGGGGAGCGGCGGGATCGGTGGGGATTTCGGTTTCGGGATCGGGCACGGCCGACAGGATCGTCACCGCCACGCGCCGGTTGCGGGCGCGGCCGATCGGGTCTTCGTTCGGCGCCACGGGGTGGTTCGAGGCGTGGCCGACGGCCGTCAGCCGTTCGGGGGCGACGCCCGATTCGATGAACAGCCGGACCACGGTGGCGGCGCGCATCGATGACAGTTCCCAGTTCGATGGATAGATGTTGCGTACCGGCTGGTCGTCGGTATGGCCTTCGACCTGGATCGCGTGCCGATCTGTGACCAGCAGCGCGGCCACGGCGGTCAGCGCTTCGCGCGACTCGGCCGTGAGGTTCACGTCGGCCGGGTCGAACAGCACGCTGGCATTGATTTCCACCGAGACGCCGCGGCTGTTCTGCGTCACCCGCACCTTGCCTTCCTTGACCAGCGGCGCCATCGTCGATTGCAGGTCCTGCGCCAGCTTGGTCATCGATGCGCGTTCCTGCCGCATGATTTCCTGGCGCTTCTTCAAATTCGGGTTCGGGAGCGGCTGGTTCAGCACTTCGGTATTGGGCTTGACGTTGGCGCCCTGCCCGCCCAGCGCATCGCCCAGCGCGTCGGAGAAGATCCGGTACTTGCCGATGTTGACCGACGAGATCGCATACATCACCACGAAGAACGCGAACAGCAGCGTGATGAAGTCGGAATACGAGATCAGCCAGCGCTCGTGGTTCTCCGGTTCCTCGTCGAACGGGCGGCGCGCGCGGCGGTACTGGAAACTCATCTCAGTAATCCTGCATCAGCGTGGAGATGCGCTCGTCCATGATGCGCGAGAAGTCGCCGCTGGCGATGTCGTGGAATACGGCAGCGGCGATTTCCTGCTGGTGCACCTGGGCGATGACAATGTTCTTCAGCTTGTTCGCGATCGGGTAGAAGAACAGGTTCGCCAGCCCCACGCCATAGATCGTGGACACGAACGCCACCGCGATGCCGGGACCCAGCCGGGACGGATCGGTGAGGTTCTCCATCACGTGGATCAGCCCCAGCACCGCGCCCAGGATGCCGATGGTCGGAGCATAGCCGGCCGCCGACTCCCAGATCCGCACGGCTTGCCGCTCGGCCGTTTCAAACGCGGTGATCTCGGTATCGAGCAACTGGCGCAGCTTGTCGGGATGGATGCCGTCGATCACCATGCGCAGGCCCTTGGCCAGGAACACGTTGCGCGCGCCGTCCATGTGGCGCTCCAGCGCCAGCGGCCCTTCGCGGCGCACGGTCTGGTTCCAGGCCTGGATGTCGCGCGCGAGCAGGATGCGGTTATCCACCGGCGGCCTGAACACCCACGGCAGCATCAGGATGCCGCGCCGCAGCGTGGCGGGCCGGGTCTGCAGCAGCACGGCGCCAAAGGTGCCGACCACCACGATCGCGAACGCGGCCGGCTGCACCAGCGACGACGGGTTGCCGCCTTCCAGTGCCATCCCCACGATCAGGCCGGCCAGCGCCAGCAGCAAACCCGCTACGCTGGACCAGTCCATGCCTGCTCCCGCAAAGTGGCGCGCAGCCGGGACACCGCCTGGGTATGCAGCTGCGACACGCGTGATTCGGAGACGCCCAGGACGGCGCCGATTTCCTTCAGGTTCAATTCTTCCTCGTAGTACAGGCCCATCAGCAGCTTCTCGCGCGGCGGCAAAGCGTCGATCGCATCGATCACGGCCTGGCGGAAGCCGGTGTCCATCAGCGAACGCAGCGGATCGGCCTCGTCGTCCTGCGCATAGCGGTCGAGGAAGCTGTCGCTGCCGTCTTCGTTCTTGAAATCCTCGTAGTACACGAGCTGGTGGCCGCCGCCTTCGCCCAGCATTTCCTGGTATGCCTCGAGCGACAGCTTGAGCGACTTGGCCACTTCGGATTCGGAAGGGGGGCGGCCCAGCTTCTGCTGCAGCACCGCCATGGCGTTTTCGATCTTGCGCATGTCCTGACGCAAGGTGCGGGGCATCCAGTCGCTGCTGCGCAATTCGTCGAGCATGGCGCCGCGAATACGCATTACCGCATAGGTTTCGAACTGGGCTCCGTGCGTTTCCTCGTAGCGGTTGATCGCGTCCAGCAGGCCGATCATGCCCGCCTGTACCAGGTCATCCACTTCTACGCTGGGCGGCAATTTTGCCTTCATGTGGTGAGCGAGGCGCTTCACGAGGGGCATGTGCTCCGTCAGCAGCGAATCCTTGTTCACCTTCCCTTTGACCGTGTACATAAATCTCTATTCTTGTTCAGTGCTGCATGTGGTGGCCGCCTCCTGCAAAATGCCCCGGCGACGGCGCGGCCAGCGCGAACCGCCCCGCCAGCTGACGGAACGCCACCGAGGCGCCGGCCAGCGGGAATGCGTCCACCACGGCGCGGCCCAGGCGCGCCGCGCGATGCAGGTATTCATCGGCCGGCACCGAACCCATCGAGACCAGATTCACTGCCAGGTAACGGCTTGCTGCCTGTGCCATATTATCGTAAACCACCCTGGCCTCCCGCTCGGACGCGCCGGTGACGACGATGCCGAACGGCCGCCGGCCCAGCTCGTGGTTGAGTCGCTTGATCATCATGTAGGCGTTCGTGATCGACGTGGCGCTGTTCGATACCTGCACCACGATTTCCGAGCTGGCCATCACCGGCACCGGGAACGCCTCGCCATCGAACTCGCCATCGACGAGCACGATGCCGGCCTGCGCGGCCAGCACGTCGAACGCCTTGGCCAGCCGGCGTGCTTCCTGCGGGCCGTTGCGCGGCGCGCCGCGCGTCATCGAGACCACATTGAAACCCTGCGGCACTTCATGGATGACTTCGTTCAGAGCGCATTCCTGGCGCGCCACGTCGAGCAGGCTGGCGCCGTTGTCGACGCCCAGGCGCGAGGCCACGCCGTGCGCGCTGGCGCAGGCATCGACCAGCACCACGTCGTTGCCGGCACGCGCCAGCGAGGCGCCCAGGTTGACCAGCATGGCGCCCTTGTCGTCCTGCGGCGTGGCCGACAGGAACGTGACGATGCGCGGCCGCGGCGGCCCCGCCAGCATCCGCCGCAGTCCCTCCGCCTGGTCGAAATTGAAGTTAGCCAAGGTACACCTCGCGCATTTCGATGTTGTTCAATGCTGCATGACCGGCACAGTCATTCCTGGACAATTCGAAATTGAAGTTAGCCAAGGTGCACCTCGCGCAGTCCATCATTGCCGGCCGCCGCCATCAGCATCGGCAGCTCGCCATCGGTAAAGTCGGAACCATCCTTCTTCAACCGGAACGCGCGCTCCACGAGCTCGGCCGGCTGGGCCAGGTGCAGGTCTTCCGGCACGCGCTGGCCATTCGACACATAGAACAGTTGCAGCTTCTGGCGGATCACCACGTCGAGCACATTGCCCAGCGATGCCGCTTCGTCCAGCTTGGTGATGATGCTGCCGGCCAGGCCGCTGCCCTGGTAGGCGCGCACGACCTCGGTCAGCGTTTCCTGGGTGGACGTGGCGTTCAGGCACAGCAGCCGTTTGACGTCGACATCGGTGCCCTGCAGCATCGCCACCTGCTCGGTGACCATCTGGTCGCGCTGGCTGACGCCGACCGTGTCGATCAGCACCGTGTGCTTGTTGCGCAGCTCCTTCAGGGCGATGCGCAGGTCGGCCTCATCCTTCACGGAATGTACCATCACACCGAGGATCTTGCCGTAAATGCGCAGTTGTTCGTGCGCGCCGATACGATAGGCATCGGTGGTGATCAGGGCCAGCTTTTCCGGGCCATGGCGCATCACGCAGCGCGCCGCCAGCTTGGCCGTGCTGGTGGTCTTGCCGACGCCGGTCGGCCCCACCAGCGCGAACACGCCGCCACGCTCGATCAGCGCATCTTCATTGGCAATGGCGCCGATGTTTCGCGCCAGCACGGTGCGGATCCAGCGCAGTGCTTCGTCGGCGCTGCGGCCGGCCGGCAGCTTGTCGAGCAGCCGGCGCGCCAGCGTCGTGGAAAAACCGGCGGCCAGCAGTTCGCGCAGCACGACCGCCTTGTGCGGCTCGCGCTGCTGCGTGCTGCCCCACGACAGCTCGGCCAGCTGGGTTTCCATCATGCCGCGCATGGCGCGCAGCTCGCTCATCATGCCGTGCATCTCGGCGGCGGCATTGGCCTTGGCCGAGTTGACCGCCTCGGCCACCAGCGCGGTAATGCCGGCCATGTCCACGGCCGGTGCCTGCTGGATGGGTTGATGCATCGGCTGCATTGGCTGATGCATTGGCTGATGCGTCGGCTGCGCCGGCATCGATGGCGCGAACGGCGCCCGTGGCGCCGGTGCAGCCACCATCCCCTGGCGGGCGGCCATCATCGGCTCCGGCGCTGCCGGACGGCCGGCCGGGGCGACGGCGCGCGGGGCCTGCTGGGACTGGTACTGTGGCTGTCGTTGAGCAAGCGGTGCCGGCGCGGCATGGCCGTCGTCCAGGTCCAGGTGCGGGGCGCCCGGCGGCGCGTCGTCGACCGGGCTGGCCAGCGAAGCGGCGTCGTCGTTGGCCAAAGCAAGGATCTCGACCACGCCATCCATCGGGCGGTTCGACAGGATCACCGCATCCGGCCCCAGAGCTTCGCGCACCTTGCGCAGCGCCTCACGCGACGTGGGCGCCGTAAATTTCTTGACGTTCATTGCTGCTCCTGTTCGCCATGCACAGAGTTTTTCTCGATGGTGAAATTATTGACGATGCCGTGGAGTAAGCATCATTGGAACAGGCGGGGAAAAGGGGGGTATTTCGATGCGCGGGGCCGCTGGTCGATCAAATGCCGAACATCTCCCGGGTACCGTCCATTCAGCATGACCGGTGCTGGCCTTGGCGCCGCGCACATCATCCCGCCGCCGGCACCCTGGCATTTGCCGGTCATGGAAGCCCACCATGGCGGCCAGGTGCCAGAAGCATGTCACGTACCAATCAGGAACTGCACGTCCTTGCCAGCTCCTGGCTCAGTCTTTTGCTCGAATTCCCACGGATTGATGGATACAGGGAAAAAATATTTCCTTGAGGCATTTACGCAACAAAAGTGTCTTTGATGCCTGTTAAAATCAACGAATCATTCCATAGGGCAAGATTAATGTTCACTGAAAAATACGATCTGTCGGTAAACGGTTCGTTGTCTTTCCGCCGGCCCATGCTGCCGGGTGATCTGGATTATGAGGAAGCGGCCAGCACTGCCATGTGGGCGGCCGAAGATCTCTACGCAATCAATGCCTATGGCGGATACCTAGGAAGCTACGGCTACGCCAAGGTAACGATCGAAGCCCCGGCCGATGGGCTATATGATTTGTCGATCGCCAGCGCGACCGGTTTCAGCTACTCGGACGAGCCGAACGACACCGATACCATCCTGTGGCTTTACGAGGGCAGTTTCGATCCAGCCAACCCGTTGCTCAACCTGGTGATGGTCAACGACGACATCGATACCTATGCCGACGATGGCAGCGCCGGTAACCGGCTCTCGAAGCTCAGTGCGGTTTCGCTCAAGGGTGGCGAAAAGTACGTGCTCGTCGTCAGCAGCCGTGAGGCGGGTTTGACGGGAACTGCGGAAATCGTCTTTGCCGAGGCGATTACGCCTCCGGAGGCAGAAGCCCCACCTACCGAACTGCCACCGGCGCCGCCCTCCCCGGAACCCGAGCCAGAACCGGCGCCTGCTCCGGAACCAGAGCCACAGCCGGTTCCGGCGCCTGCCCCTGCGCCAGAACCACAACCAGAACCGGAACCGGAACCAGTTCCTGCGCCCGCTCCTGCCCCTGCGCCGGAACCCGCGCCAGAACCAGTTCCTGCGCCCGCTCCGGCTCCGGCTCCAGCGCCAGAACCACAGCCCGAACCAGAACCGGAACCAGTTCCAGCGCCCGCTCCGGCTCCTGCACCGGAACCCGAGCCAGCTCCTGCGCCTGCTCCAGAACCAGAACCGGAACCAGTTCCCGCGCCGGCGCCTGCTCCGGAACCAGAACCGGCACCAGCTCCGGCGCCGGCTCCTGTGCCAGCGCCGATACCAGAACCCGAGCCAGAGCCGGTACCAGTTCCTGCGCCGCCTCCTGCGCCGGTACCCGAACCGGAACCAATTCCGGCTCCTGCCCCGGCACCGGAGCTGGAACCCGAGCCAGAACCGGCTCCAGCTCCTGCGCCAGCTCCGGCACCGGCTCCAGCCCCAGCTCCCGCTCCTGCCCCAGCTCCGGCTCCAGCTCCGGCTCCGGCTCCTGCCCCAGCTCCGGCTCCTGCCCCAGCTCCGGCTCCTGCCCCAGCTCCGGCTCCTGCCCCAGCTCCGGCTCCTGCCCCGGCTCCGGCTCCTGCCCCAGCTCCTGCCCCAGCTCCGGCTCCGGCCCCAGCTCCGGCTCCTGCCCCAGCTCCGGCTCCTGCCCCAGCTCCGGCTCCTGCCCCAGCTCCGGCTCCGGCTCCGGCTCCTGCCCCGGCTCCGGCCCCAGCCCCAGCTCCGGCTCCTGCTCCTGCTCCTGCTCCGGCTCCGGCTCCGGCTCCAGCTCCGGCCCCAGCACCGGTGACCACGCCGCCACTGGCTGGCGAGTCGAAAGCCGGCCTGGAGCTGCTTGGTTCCGGGAAGAATGACCTGCTCAAAGGCAGCGACCGCGACGATGTGTTCACGCCCGGTTCCGGACATGACACGATCATTGGCGGGAGCGGCACGGACAGCGTCCGGCTCGCGGGTCATGCATCCGACTACTCGATCCGTGTGGTGGATGGCACGCTGGTGGTGTCCGGCAAGGCGGATTCAAGCTATGCGATGAGCGACATCGAAGTGCTCGAGTTCACCGGTGGCCAGGGCAACGCGCCCGCCGAGATCGCCGCACGGCTGTATGCAGGCATTCTGGGGCGGGCCGGCAATGCGATGGAAATCGACTACTGGTCGGGTGTCATTGCTTCCGGTGGCTCGGTGCGGGATGTCGCCATCGAGTTCGTCAATTCCGACGAGGCGGCAGGCCTGTTCCGTGCCAGCGGTTCCGCCGGCTTCGTGACCGCGCTTTATGAAAGCGTGATGGGCCGCAAGCCAGCGACCGCGGAAATCAATTACTGGGTCGATGCCCTTGCCAAAGGCGGGCAGCGTGCCGATGTGGCGCTGGAGTTCATCAACTCACGCGAATACCTGGCCAAGGCGGTAAAAGTCGACTTCGGCAGTAGCGAAGTTGGCGTCCTGCTGCGCCTGTATAACACGATGTTCGGTCGCGCTCCGGACGAGGCAGGCCTGAACTACTGGCTCGAACAAAGCGCCGCCGGCGTGACGATGAGCGACATTGCAAACAATTTCGCCCAATCGACCGAGGTAGGGGCATTGAGCAACCGCGACTTCATCGACCAGATCTACGATGCCGGCCTGCATCGCGATGCAACGGCTGCTGAAACGGCACAGCTGCTCGACCTGTTCGACCGCGGCCTCGACCGTGGCCAGATCCTGCTGCAGGTGTCGGAGTCGCCGGACGTCGTTTCGCTGGTCGGCGTGGTCGGCAGCACCATCGAGCTGGCCTAGCAGGCTGCCGGACTGAAATTCGCGTCACTCATGTGGCGCGCGAACAGGCTTGCAATGCAAGCCTGTTCGCGTTTTGCAGCCATCGTTGTGCAGCCAATCCAGCTCAAGCCATCCCCCCCGGATTAAACAGCCCGAGTAAACAGCCCGAGTAAACAGCCCGAGTAAACAGCCCGAATAAACAGCCCGAATAAACAGCCCGAATAAACAGCCCGAATAAACAGCCCGACAGGCTGCCAGCCACGCCCCGGCACCGTATCAGGTGTTGCCGACCAGCGCGGTCACCCGGATCGTCTTCGATTCCGGGATCTCCGCATGCGACAGCACCTTCAGCTGCGGCAGCGCGCGCCGCAGGAAGCGCGACAGCAGCGGCCGCAGCGGGCCGGGCACCAGCAGCACGGCATTGACGCCCAGCGCTTCCTGTTGCGCGGCGGCCTGCGCGGCCTGCTGGGCAATCGTGTCGGCCAGGCCAGGCTCGATGCCGGCGCCGTCGGCGCCGCCCTGGGCCAGCGCCTGCATCAGCAGGCGCTCCAGGCGGTTATCCAGCGTCATCACCGACAGTTCGCCATTGCCCGGGAACAGCTGCTGCACGATCGCCCGGCCCAGCGCGATCCGCACCAGCGCGGTCAGTTCGTTCGGATCCTGCGTATGCGCGGTGTGTTCGGACAGCGCTTCGATGATCGAGCGCATGTCGCGGATGTGCACGCCTTCGGACAGCAGGTTCTGCAGCACCTTCTGCAGCGCCGACAGCGAGATCGTCTTCGGCACCAGGTCTTCGGTGAGCTTCGGGGCTTCCTTGCCCAGGTGGTCGAGCAGTGCCTGCACTTCGCCGCGGCCCAGCAGCTCGGATGCGTGCGAGGTGATCAGGTGGTTCAGGTGCGTGGCGACGACGGTGCCGGCATCGACCACCGTATAGCCCATGCCCTGCGCCTGGTCACGCAGGCTGGCGTCGATCCACACGGCGGGCAGGCCGAACGCGGGATCGGTGGTGGCCAGGCCCGGCAGCGTGCCGCTCGCCATGCCCGGGTCGATCGCCAGGTACTGGCCGTTGAACGCTTCGCCCGTGCCCACTTCCACGCCCTTGAGCGTGATGCGGTAGGCGGAAGGCTTCAGTTCCAGGTTGTCGCGGATGTGCACCGGCGGCGCCAGGAAGCCCACCTCCTGCGCGAACTTCTTGCGGATGCCCTTGATGCGCTTGAGCAGTTCGCCGCTCTGCGCCTTGTCCACCAGCGGGATCAGGCGGTAGCCCACTTCCAGGCCGAGGGTATCGACAGCCATCACGTCGCTCCATGTGGCCTCTTCGTTCTCGGCCGCAGCGCCGCCCTGCCCGCCCGCGGCCGCGCCACCCGCCGCGGCACCGCCGCCGCCGCCCGCAGGACCGCCGGCCGGGCGGGCTGCGGTACCGCCTTCCTCCCCGGCCTCCTTGTCCCGCTTGGCCAGCAGGTAGCCGCCACCAGCCAGCGCACCGCCCAGCAGCAGGAACACCAGGTTCGGCATGCCGGGGATCATGCCCAGGCCGCCGATGATGGCGGCGGTGATATACATGACCTGCGGCTTGGCGAACAGCTGGCCGACCAGCTGCGCGCCGATATCCTTTTCCGACGCCACGCGCGACACGACGGCACCGGCGGCCAGCGAGATGATCAGCGATGGGATCTGCGCCACCAGGCCGTCGCCGATGGCCAGCAGCGTGTAGGTGCGCACGGCATCGCCGAACGCCATGTCGTGCATGATCAGCCCGACCAGCAGCCCGCCGACGATGTTGATGACGGTAACCAGAATGCCGGCAACGGCATCGCCCCGCACATACTTCGAGGCGCCGTCCATCGCGCCATAGAATTCCGCTTCCATCGACACTTCGCTGCGGCGCTGCTTCGCTTCGGCCTCGCCGATCAGGCCGGCGTTCAGGTCGGCATCGATCGCCATCTGCTTGCCGGGCAGCGCATCCAGCGCGAAGCGGGCACCCACCTCGGCGATCCGGCCGGCACCCTTGGTGACCACGACGAAGTTGATGATGGTCAGGATGATGAACACCACGATACCGACCGTGTAGTTACCGCCGATCAGGAAGTGGCCGAACGCTTCGACCACCTTGCCGGCCGCATCCGGCCCGGTATGCCCCTCGGTCAGCACGATGCGGGTGGATGCCACGTTCAGCGCCAGCCGCAGCATCGTGGTCAGCAGCAGCACGATAGGGAACGCCATGAAATCGAGCGGCTTGACTGTATACAACGCGGTCAGCAGCACGATCACCGAAATGGCGATATTGAAGCTGAAGAACAGGTCGAGGATAAAAGCCGGCAGTGGCAGGATCATCATCGCCAGCAGCATGATGATCAGGATCGGCGCGGCCAGGGTCTGCGGCTTGCCGCCGGTAATACCGTTCATCCAGCCGGGCATCTTGAGCGCTTGCATCGTGTTCTTCCTTGGGGATTGCGGTTACGGTTTCGGTGTGGCGGTGTTCGGATCCATGTCCGGCGGAACGTCGAGCTTCGTCGGGCGATCCGGATAGCGCCCGCCCGGCCGATAGGCGCGCAGCTGGTACACATACGCAAGCACTTCTGCCACGGCGGCATACAGCCGCTGCGGAATCTCGTCGCCGATATCGGTATGTTTGTGCAGCGCCCGGGCCAGCGCCGGCGCTTCCAGGATCGCCACCCTGTTTTCCTTGGCCAGCTCGCGGATCTTCGCTGCCACTGCGTCGGTGCCCTTCGCCACCACTTTCGGGGCGCCCTTCGAACCGTCGGCATATTTCAGCGCCACCGCGTAATGGGTCGGATTGGTGACCACCACGTCCGCGGTCGGCACGTCCTGCATCATGCGGCGCCGCGCCATCTCGCGCTGCATCTGGCGGATCTTGCCCTTGATCTGCGGATTGCCGTCCGATTCCTTCGATTCCTGGATCATTTCCTGCCGCGTCATCTTCATCTTGTCCGCGTAATGCCATATCTGGTACGGCGCATCGATCATGGCGATGAAGCCCAGCGCGCCGACCAGGATCAGGAAGCTCATCGCCAGCATGTCGAGCATGTGCGCATAGCCCTCGTTGGCCGGCTCGGCCACCAGGCCGAAGATCGCATCCTTGTAGCGCATCACGACCATGTAGGCGACGGCGCCGACGATAATGGTCTTGATGATGGCCTTGATGAGCTCGACCAGCGCGTTCTTCGACACCATGTTGGTGATGCCCTTGACCGGGTTGAGCTTGCCGAACTTCGGCATGAATCCCTTGGCCGTGAACAGCCAGCCGCCCACCAGCACCGGCGAGGCGATCGCCACCAGCATCACGGCCAGGCCCAGCGGCAGGAAGGTGATCAGCACCTGCACCACGTCGGCCAGGATGCGGTGGCCCAGCACGTCCATGTCGAATGCCTGCTCGCGCGTAAGCCGCAGGCCCGATGCCAGCGTGGCCGACAGCTGGCGCGCCATCGTCGAACCAAACATGTACAGCCCGGCACCCGCGGCCATCAGCACGGTGAACGTGGCCACCTCGCGGGAGCGGGGAACGTCGCCTTCTTCGCGCGCCTGCGTGAGGCGCCTCTCTGACGCGGGTTCTGTCTTTTCGGCGTCGCTGTCTTCTGCCATGTTTCGTGCCTGATGGTTTGCCCGGATGCTCCTGCGCGGGTGCACAGGTTGACTGAGTTTGTATTGTCGGGCATGCGATGCAGCGTCGAAGGGAGGAACAGGGAGACAAATCCAAAGCTGTTCAATGTTTCGTTAACGCAACACTTCTATCCTGAAAGCTTCACCACTGAAGTTTTTTTGACGTTTTGACCAGTTTTGGTAACAATGTGTGAGAATTCGCAAAGAATTTCCGAGTAGAATCATGAGCTCCAGATAACCCTGCAGTTCGTGACGTCATTACGCAACATCGGGCGTCAATATTCACCTAACACGTTTGATGCAATCGAATCATGCTTACGCATCGGTAGTAAAACGTGGCACGCTAACGTCTCAATCAGGTTTTTGGGTTTTATGACAAGTATCAACACATCCGTTGTAACTCTTCGTCCTGGTATGTATCTCCTTCGTCATCCGGGAGGTACGCTCGCACCCATGACCATCGGTCGCGCACCGGGCAAAGGAACGGGACGGGTCCAGCGGCTGGGAACACCGGGCACTGATGATGAAGTCCTGCGATCCGCCGCCGATTGCATCGCGCTTGTCGTGTCAGAGGCACCAGTGGATCTGCTCGTCAGTGCCTTCCTTGCACAGCAGGGTGATACATTGCCGCAACTGCGTGTGGACCGTGTGTCGCTGGAAGAGCCTCGGCGGATCGTACCGCCTGTCCAGCCGCCGGTAGCGCCACCAAAATCGGATTCGGCAGCTGCCGAGGTATCAAAGCCAATCCGTATCAAAGCGCATGGCATATCGTTAATCGGCCATCTCGGTGCAGTCGGGGATGCGGTTGCCGCGGAAGGCGAACTGCTGGGCGATGCAACAGACGGCAAACTGGAAGGTTTTCAGGCCATGTGGCCCGACCGCCCGCAAGGGGTGGATCTCGCTTACCGGATCAGCGTAGAGGGCGCAGGTTCATCTGCCATAGCGCAGTCCGGGAAATTCGTCGGCACGCGGGGGAAAGGACATCGTATCACCGAGGTGGGGTTTGCCTTGGTGGGACCGAAAGCTGCCGAGTACCGGCTGGAAGGCAAGGCACACTTCTCCGGTGGATTCGTTAAGCCGATCGCAAGCGGTGTCTCACTGAGCGGCCCAACTGGAATGGAACATCTGACAGCGCTGTGCTTGCGAGCCCAGCCTGCAGCGTTGAAGAATTCGGCCCCACCAAAGGCGGTGTCGCACAACGGCGGCGTCAAACGGGGGAAGAAGCGGGGCTAGATATGCAGGCCCGTCCTGCACCAAGTTCCCGGAAAGTTTTACCGGGATTTTTATTATCCTAAGAGGAGTTATTCATGTACGAACAAACTGGTGGCGCCATCAGCACTACCCTGGCCTCGGTTTCGAGCCAAGTTTTCACGACTGCGACGATCGAGAGCATCCTGTCGCTGGTTTCGACCACCGCTGACGCAACTGTTCGTTCCGAGGCAGTTACGGCAACCAATGGCACGCTGAACCTGACCCCGGGTACCGAACTGGCCTATGTCCAGACCACGGGCACCGCGCCGACCACGATCGCCGTAAACAGCGATGTCAAGGTCGTTCTGTTCCAAGGTGCGGGCGGCGTCGATGCAACCTTCGACACCCCGGCAGCGGCTGGCGGTAAAGAAGCTGGCGCAGCTGTTGTGGCTGCCGCAGCAGCAGCTGGTACGGTTGAGCGCGTAGTGGTGGGCACCGCTGGCGCCGACAAGATCACGATCGCCGATAACAAGAACACGCAAGTTACGGCTGGCGACAAGGATACCGTCATTGGTGGCGAAGGTCACGACACCGTGATCGCAGCGCAAGGCGACAGCACCGTTGTCGGCGGCACGCATACGATCGTGAAAGCGGTTGGCAGCGATACCGATTACGTGGTTGAAGTCGAAGATGGCCACGCCATCATCAGCAACGCCACCACCGGTGTGGATGTCGACATCACCAACGTTCAGTTCGTTCAACTGGACAACAACGACGCGCTGATCTTCGCAGCCGACGCCAAGCAGGCAGCCGTGGCTAACCTGTACCAGGCAGTGTTCGGCCGTACCGCGGACGAAGGCGGTCTGCAGTACTGGTTCGACGCAGCTGATGCTGGTTCCGACCTGGGCCATATCGCCGCAGTGTTCCTGGCTTCCGCCGAGTACACGAACGACGCTCAGACCAACGAGCAGTTCGTTGCCTCGCTGTACCAGAACACTCTGGGCCGTGCCGGTGACGTGGGTGGTGTTGCATACTGGGTCGAAGCGCTGACAGACGGTGCTGCGCGCGCCAACGTGGCTGCCGAGTTCGCAGAAGCAGCGACCAACCCGCTCGAGGTGAACGTGGTTGGTTCGGTCACCGTGGTTGAAGGCATCATTTCCTAAGATCTGAATCGGTCTGCTCTATGCAACATCTGAAAGGGGGCCCTGCCCCCTTTTTTCTCTCCATGTGCACGCCGCGCTTGCGCGACGATGCATTGCTGACCCACGCGCTGGAAGCTCTAGCGGCGGGTCGACACGCTGACGCACTTCTTGCCGTCGAGAACGTGTGCCGTCGTCTACCTTTAAATAGTATTCCTGCCATCTTGCGTGCCAAAGTGCTGCAAGAAGGCTGTTCTGAAATGGCTGCCCGCGCCTGGTATGGTGCTTGGCAAGCCGAACCCGAAAATCCACTATTGCAAGACGCCATGCTGCAGGCATGGCTGCGCGATGGCGCAAAAGCCGACGTAGCCGAGCTGGGTCCGAAGTTCCTGCCGGCCCGTTGCCGCGCTGGACAATATTTATCTCTCTTGCCTCTGTTACGCGCTGCGGGAGTGGGTTATACCGGTGCATGCTGGAAGGATGGCGATGCAATTGCCGGCATGGTGTTTGCACCTGAAAGTAGCGCTAAGCGGACGCGATTGCTGGTGTCCGATGAAACTCGACAGTATGAGGTCGATATCCCAGCTGACGGAAGTCAATTCCGCGTAAACTGTCCGCGCCCCAACGGCGTCTGGTCCCTCGCGCTAGCGGTGGACAACGGAGGAATTCAGCTTTTGCCCGGATCGCCATTGGCTTTCTACCCGCCCGCCAACGCACTGCGTTTAGCACCTAGCAACGATGAGATACGGCTGCCGGTATCGATTGTGATTCCCGTCTACCGGGACCTGAAACTTGTACAGTCTTGCCTGAACAGTGTGCTCGCCAGCTTGGCACACAACCATACGCCGACAAGTATCGTGGTGGTTAACGATGCCAGCCCGGAACCGGCAGTTTCCTCGTGGCTGGAAAAGCTAGCGGCATCCGGCCGCATTACGCTTCTACGAAATGTATGCAATCTTGGCTTCATTGAAGCGACCAACCGCGGACTACGACACCATCCCGATCACAATGCATTGCTGCTGAATGCGGATACGCTTGTACAAGGGAACTGGATTGACCGCCTCGTAAATGTACTGTTCAGTGCGCCAGACATTGCATCTGTTACCCCGTGGTCAAATAACGGCGAAATCAGCAGTTTCCCCACGATCGCCCAAGCGGCCCCCGCGCCAGATGCCGCGCAGCTCGCACTGATCGACCAAGCTGCAGCTGCGGTGCGTGCCAGCGGGAGTGCGACCGACGTGGAACTTCCTTCGTGCTGCGGTTTTACGATGCTCATCCGTCGAAGTGTGCTTGATGCAGTTGGCTTGCTGGACGGAAGTACATTAATACGCGGATATGGCGAAGAGGTAGACTGGTGCATGCGTGCGCGCGCTTCAGGCTGGCGTCATTTGCAAGCGACTGGTGTCTTTGTAGCGCACGCAGGCACTGTTTCGTTCCGTGCAGAGAAAACCTTGCGAGTTGCTCAAAACCGAAACGTGCTTTGGGCGCGCTATCCCCATTATCACAGGGAATACGCCCAATTCTGCAGTAACGATCCACTTGCGGGTGCTCGCAAGGCCTTACGCGCTGCTCTCGCCAATTCACGCGTTGCCGGCTGGCTGAAAAAAGCAGAGACAGCGCAGCCATCAGCCGCGCTACCGGCAGCCGTCAGCAATCTGCACTCGAGAGCGCTGCGACCGCTGTCTGCGGATTGCAAGCGTATTGCAGTGTGGGGAGTGCATCCTCTATCGGATGGCGGTCGTCATATACTTGGCCTTGCTCGGCAGCTTGCAGCACAAACCGACTTGAGCCTACGCCTTCTTGTTTTTGGTTTCGCAAGTGAAGCCTTGTGGCGGACGGGAGTAGTCGATGTTATTCCTCACGTCGCCGGGCAATCGGCAGCAGTGCTCAGTGATGCTCAGATCATGCAGCTTGCCGGTTGCCGAGTGATTCTTTCCGACCGATCTGAAATTCCAACGTCGAAGCTTCCCTGTGTTCGTTTGGACAAGCATTTCGACAGCGCTAAATGGTTGTCAACGTGGTCCGCCACACGGTCGCGCGACAAAGCTGCCTAGCAAAATACGTTTGTTGATTATGAACCCAGAATCAATCTTTACCGGCATCGCCGGACATGCCGCCCCGGCCAAGACACGCTGGTATGGCGCAGTAGAAGGTATCCACAACGGATTGCTATATGGCTGGGCTTTAGACGCAGAGCGAAATGACGCCCGTGTGATCGTCGAGATACTGCTCGACGAATTCGAGGTCGGCTGTATTGCAGCCGACGTTGCACGAACAGACTTGGCCGACACTCTTCGTTCTGTTTCGGCGAGCGCCGATGTCTGCCATGGCTTTGTCGCAGACCTGCGTGCACTGAGCGTGGAGTTGCGTGGAACCTTAGCCGTGCGTGTGGCCAATACGGGCGTAATCCTCGGGCAAATAAATGCCGAGAGCATGATGAAGCCGCCGGCCAGCGCTACGAGCAATGTCATCGGTGATGGCGGATTGCGCTTGCACGGTTGGGCGTTCAACCCCGCGACCCCAGGCCGAGCGCTAACAGTACGGGCGTTCGTTGGCCATGAGCAAGTCGCGGAATGCCGTGCGAACGTGTTACACCCTTCGCTGCGAGCTTACGTTGACGGCGCTCATGGGTTTGACCTACCACTTCCTGCCAGCTTGGCCGACGGTAATGTACATAGCGTCCGGGTGGTGGATGAGGAAGGACGGCAGCTGAACGGCAGCCCTTTGACCGTATGTTGCTTCCCCGACGGATTGCAAGGTCTGTTGCCAAGTGATGACCTGCTGCTTAGCCAGGTAGCGGATGTGTATGAAAGGCATTTGCCACGGAGTGTTGGCTTGCATACGTATGACGTATGGGCTTCACGTTTCGACAAACCTCAGCCGACCCTCGTTCAATCAACTCTAAAAACCGGCGTCATCATTACTGGGCGCCCCGATCCCGCTGCAATAGTCCGCACTGCCAGTAGCCTGGAGCCCCAGAATGTGCCGCTGCAAACATTTGCGGGGGCCGACTTTCCAATACTGTTGCAACAGGCGCTCAGCGCCGGCTGCGATGTGATCGCATGTGTACGGGCTGGCGACACGCTTGCGCCTGATGCCCTTCAGCATGCGCTGCGCGGCTTCGATCTACCCGGTACACAACTGGTTTATACCGACAGCATTGATCAGGGCAACCCTTGGTTCAAACCAGCCTGGAACTCGGACTATGCCTTTGCAAGCGATTTTCCTCTCGATCTCTTTCTCGTTCGCACCGAGCTCCTCCGTGATTTGTCGCCTCCCTCCGACCAGGCATCGTTTGCATGGAGTGCCATTGGCGCCATATTAGGTCGTGGCGAAGTACAGGCTATCGTCCATGTACCACGCGTGCTCTACCGCTTTGATTCACCTCTGAGCGAAGATGAAGAGGCGTCGCGTCATGCCGCGGCGGCCAAGGTGTTGCGTGGCCTCGAACCCACTTCTTCACTGTTACCACTGCAACGCCATTCCAGCGTTCGTCACGCAGCCCGGCGCCTGCTGCCGGCACTTTCGTCTGACGCTCGCGACCTGAAGGTCAGTCTTGTCATACCGACGCGCGATCGAGCCGATCTGCTCAAACGATGCATCGACACCATTCGCGCCTTTACCGATTGGCGAAATCTGGAAATCATCGTAATCGACAATGGTTCGACTGAAGAAAAAACGCTTGCCTACTTTTCTGCCATCGAGGCTGAAGGAGTTCGGGTACTTGCAATGCCTGGGCCGTTCAATTATGCGGATCTGAACAATCGCGCAATTGCGCAGGCAACTGGCGAGATAGTCGGCTTGATCAATAACGACATTGAAGCGCTACATGAGGGATGGCTCGATGAAATCCTGGCGCAACTGTTGCGTCCAGGTGTAGGGGCTGTGGGCGCCAAACTCTTGTGGCCGAATGGCATGGTGCAACATGGTGGAGTGTTGCTTGGCATAGGGAATGTGGCAGGGCATTTCGGTAATCGCCTGTCCGATGGAGATTGGGGCGATCACGGCCGCAACCAATTGACCCAACAGGTCAGTGCTTGTACCGCCGCTTGTCTATTTCTACGACGCAGTGACTACCTAGCACTAGGTGGCATGGATGCGCACGCGTTCCCGGTGGCGTTCAACGACGTTGATTTATGTTTGAAAGTGAGAGCGTCAGGCAAGACTATTATCTGGACCCCGTTCGCGAAACTGTTGCATGCCGAGTCCGCAAGCCGCGGCCACGAAGACACGCCTCAGAAAAAGGCCCGGGCGCAGCGCGAGGTGGACGAGCTCCGTCGGCGCTGGGGCTTTGTTCTGCTACGCGATCCAGCTTATCACCCGAGCCTCAATCTCGACCCGAACAGCCACGCATTCGGTGGACTTGCACTGCCGCCCCGTCCACGCCTCCCTCGTAAAGGGATGCTGCCAGTCACGCCGGAGGCACCGTGAAATTTCTGTTCATTCATCAGAATTTTCCTGCCCAGTTCGTGCACATTGCAACAGCACTCGCCGAAGAACAAAATCACCGCATAGTGGCGCTAACGATGACAGACCTGCCAGCGCCACGCGGCGTCGAGGTTCGGCGGTACCGCCTGCTCAGGGACGCCGCTCAGCAGACCCATCCGCTGCTGCAGGAACAGGAAAGTCACGTTCTCCGGGCAGAAGCTTGTGCTGCAGCGGCCATGCAATTGAAACGTGAAGGATTCGAACCTAACGTAATCGTTGCCCATCCTGGCTGGGGCGAAGCATTGTTCATCAAGGACGTTTTCCCGCATGCCAAGCTGGTTGTCTATTGCGAGTATTACTACGCGCTGGAAGGCCAAGACGTCGGTTTCGATCCCGACTTGCCACCGTTGAACTTCCAGCAGCGCGCCAAGTTGCGGTTAAAAAACACGACAAACCTGCTGACCATGGAGATAGCAGATGCAGCGATTTCACCGACACAGTGGCAAAGATCCACTTATCCTGCGTGGGCTCAGCAAAAGATCGAAGTGATTCACGACGGCATCGACATCGATCGCCTTCGATTTAACCCGGGCGCGTCTCTTACTCTTTCCCGCCAGGACGGTAGCCAGCGGATCCAGTTCAAACCTGGCGACGAAGTACTGACGTACATGGCCCGTAATCTCGAGCCAATTCGAGGGTTTAATGTTTTTATGCGCACACTTCCTGACATACTGCATCGAAGACCCAACGCGCATGCGATCGTTATCGGAGGCGATGCGACCGGCTATGGTCAACACGCACCTGATGGGCTGACCTGGAAGAAACATTTATTGCAGGAGGTCGGAGATGACCTGGATCTTTCACGAGTACATTTTACTGGCAAGATTCCCAACCAGACATGGATTGATCTTCTCAGCATTAGTCGCGTCCACGCATATTGGACGGCTCCATTCGTTCTATCTTGGTCATTTCTGGAAGCTTGCCTGAGTGGCCTCAAAGTAATTGCATCCGCTACCCCACCGGTGCAGGAATTTCAAGGCGTAATCCCCTATCAAGCAAAAAATTATTTCGACTCAGGAGGATTCGCAACATCGGTAGCTGATGCATTGGCATCACCAGATAGGATAAAAATCTCCCCGGGAACATCAGATCGATTTCGGAGAGAAAAATGTGCTGCACGAATTCGGTCAATAATGATGAGAAAATAGGCTGCCCGTTTGAAAGCGTATCAAGAACCAAAAATTGCATGAGCACGCTACTTGCCGCGTCAATTTCCGAATTGTTCGGATCGCAAGAAAATTGATTAGTTAAGATTCGCGCAGGCAGTATGCAACGTGATTACTTAAAATATGTTGGAAGGAATGATGTGAATATTCAAAAAAACAGTAAGCCAGATATTTCCCTGATCGTGAATGCCCATCGGGAAGGCTTGCTGCTGGTGCCGGCGATCAGGAGCGTCTTGGCCGCGGCAGATGAATGCAAAGCCCGTTCGATAAGCTGCGAGATTATTGTCATCGGTGACAAGGTAGACAAGTCTACGCGGAACTCCATTCAGAAATTCGAAGACCAGCTTTCTGTAATTGAGTTTGTGGACTATGGAAACCTTGGCAGCTCACGCCAACGGGCTATCGAAGCAGCTTCAGGCGAGTTTTACTGTTTCTTGGATGGAGACGATGTCTGGCAACGTGAGTGGCCAGCACTTGCGTATCTATACGCCAAAAAAACTGATCATTTGAACTGCATTTATCACACCGAACTGTTTGCGGGCTTCGGGGCCGGGACGTCGTTCGTGAGGACACAACTTGCAAGCAATGATCCCGCATTCCATCCTCTGCATCTCACAACTTCATGGCACTTCTGCAATAATCTCTTCGCGCATTTTTCCATATTTTCCCGTGTTCATCTTGAACCATATGACCATAGCAATGGATTCGGATCCGAGGATTGGCATTGGAGTTGCGAGACACTGGCCAAAGGTATCGGGCGAGCCTATGTGCCAGGGACTGTATATTTTTACCGTCGAGATCCCTCCAGGCCGACTCTGGGTGCAATAGCCGGCTTAGTATTGAAGCCAACGGAGCTATTCAAAGACCTAGCCATTCTTGACTCTTACAAGGCTTTCAGCGGAGCAGATGACTCCTGCAACGCGCATTTATTGGCTGTAAAAAACCAGATTCGCTACCGGGATGAGGTACCTACATGGCTCTATCATGAAGCCAAGCGTGCTGCGGAGTATGATAGCGATATTTTTGAGCTTATAAAGGCGGCAAGCGATTTACATTGCGAAACTCCTGACATTAATGTTGGAGCCAGTTACCTATTTGCACGTGCAGCTCAATTTTGCGGAGATCAGTATTCGATAGTGGCTGTTGACTGCGAAGCTTTGCCCTCGGACCAAGTAGGCGCTCTTCAACTTGGCCTCAGGCATGCCGCGCAGGACAGCCACCGTATCGTAGTGCTCTGCGGAGATGTACTGACTGCTCAACAGTTAGCCAGGCAAGAAGGGAATGTCTGCTACTTCAATTGCAAAATGATTTTTCGGTCATGCAATAATATTGCATATCTTTTTGATCAGTCGTTTGGCAATTTCCTTTCAAACTTCCGACCGGAATCGATAGTAAATATCAATTTTGAGCTGATCGATTACTTCTGTGGATCTCGGCGGCGCTTCCTGCTGGGCCAAAAAATCAACGTGGCGAGATACCTTATCGCGTCTCTCCGCGACATCAAGGCGGCGTTCTATGAGCGCAGAATTTTGGCACATATCAACCAAACCGTATTTACGTTTACCCATTTAGCCGTGTGCGACGAAGAGAGTTTGGAATACGTTCAAATGCTTTATTCTTCCACTGATGTGAAGACATTGCTTACATCGCGGAAATTAAGCCATATTGGTTCATTGCTATCTCATCTACGGGATTCATCAAAAGATCTGCAAGAGGTGAAGCCTGCTGCATTCACGGCGAAAGGTGAGCAAACAAGGCATGAGATGGATGTTAGTTGCGTACTAAACCTCCATCGTGAAGGAATGATCGTTGCACCGACGTTCAAGTCGATCGCGCGCATGATCGAGTATTCGCAACAACAAGGCATATATTGCGAACTGGTGATTGTTCTCGATAATGCAGATACTCAAACTAGGGAATGCGCACTGCATTCCCAAAGAACTTTACTAGCCAATATTCCGGCGACCCTAATTGAAGTTTCGAATGGTGATTTAGGCTGCTCGCGACGGGATGGCGTTGCAGAGGCAACAGGAAAATACATCGCCTTCCTTGATGGGGATGATCTTTATTCCGAAAACTGGATCGCAGAAGCGTTTTCGCTTGCACAAATTGAGCCTATTGAGGCAGCTGTGATCTATCATCCCGAAGTGAATATTTATTTTGGCGAACAGCACCGAACGTTCTGGCATGTGAATCTTGACGCCATGAATCCTTCCCCGAAGGCGGGTCTACTGCTCGAAAATTATTGGACATCATTATCATTTGCACACCGTTCGGTTTATATCGACAATCCGGTTCATGACAACGGAATCGAAGATGGGTATGGCTATGAAGACTGGCATTGGAATATGGATACGATCGCAAAAAACATCAAGCATCGTCCAGTACCTCGTACGACACATTTTATCCGCTTGAAGCCTAACGGCAGCCTCAATCATAGCTCATCGGCTCGTAGTGTTATCGTTCGTCCATCGTCATTTGCTCGCCAACTGGTTTTCGATGAGCCCGAAACTGCCAACTCCAGCGTATCCGCAAAGTAACCTTACAGACCAAGAATGATGGATCAAAGTAATATTCCGCCAAGTACCAACCTTGGCCAAGACATCCCGCCAAACTGGGACGACAACGCGTATCTCGAGATGTATCCGGACGTCGCATCCGGGGTAAAAAGAGGCGATGTCGCAAGCGGTTACGCGCATTTCATTACCTTTGGAATCTGGGAAGGCCGCGTTCCGGCGATAAACATAAATGCTTCCGAGCATCGACTGTGGCCTTGGTCGGATGAACTGTATTACAGTGCAAACCCGGGATTGAAAGCTAGTCTCGCGGTGCATGGCATATCTGCATCAACGCACTATCAAACGTCGGGTCAAAAAGAGGGACGCCCGACGGGAATAGAGTGGATTGAAGGAGATTTTCGCTCACGCACAACACTCCCGGACTGGATTGCCCGTGACATGAATGGCCAGTCCTATTTCGAGCCTGGGCTTGACCTTATCTCTTACCCAGCGCCGATGCATTACAGCCCACTATACAAGGATGAGTGGGCCAGCGGAATGAAAGAGATCTCCAGTTACCTGAGGCATCAGATTTACGACTACGCCTTTTTCCTTCCGTGGCTAAAAAAAGGCGGGGCCGACCTCGCAAGTTTATACCATATTATGGCGGTCAATAGCCGGGGTCATCGTATCGTAGTATTCTTGACAGAGAATACGGACTCCGAATGGATACGGAGGCTTCCGCCGGAAGTTGACGTCATTCCTTTTGGGAAACTATTTTCCAACGCCGTCCTGCATTGCCAAGCGCAACTTATCTACCACTTGGTATCGGCGCTGTCTGTTAAGAAAATGCATATTATTAACAGTCACAGTGCTTGGGAAGCGTTAAAGCGCTTTATGTTGCCACTGCGAGCGCTATGTGATGTTTACGTATCGCTCTATTGCTATGACTACACTGATCTTGGCGAGCCCGTCGGCTATGCCAGGCACATCAGGGGTTGCATTGATGGTGTAACCGGAATTTATACCGACAACACGACTTTCAAGAACCATCTAGCCAATGACATCGGGATAGACAAGGATATAATTCACGTCCTACCTCATCCCGTTCATAATCGACCGATAGCTAAACCTTATCCGCACTTGTCGCGTAAGGTTTTATGGGCAAGTAGGTTGGACAGACAGAAACAGCCTGGCATTCTGATCGATATTGCCAAGCGCATGCCTTCAGTAACATTTGAGGTATACGGCTCAGCGGTTGTTGAGCATGGCGATGCAATCTTGCAAAGGCTGAATGCGGTACCAAATATCGTGTATCGTGGAGCTTTTTCGAGCCCTGCCGAGCTCACAAAGGAACAATATCGCTGCTTCCTCTATACTTCCTTATGGGACGGGCTGCCGAACATTCTTCTTGAAATGTTATGGGCAGGAATGGCCGTTGTCGCTCCGGATATCGGAGGCATTCGGGCAGACCTCGGCCCGGACAACTGCGTAATTGTTGATGACGTCACGTCCGCGGATGCTTATGTTCAAGCACTTCAGTGGATTATTCAGAATCCTTCGAACGCCGAGAAGCTGCGACTCACAGGGCAAGCCTATGTCAAAGAACGCCATACAAGTGCGAACTTTGAGAAAGTTCTTGAGGACAGCGGCTATTTGTAATGAATTTCATAACTAAACTCGAACGAGATTAGTGCACAACCAATTTAAGAACTATTTCTTAAGCGACAACTATGAAGATATTAATACTTTGGCCCTCTGGTAACGTCGAGGACTCGCCGACTGGACCTGTTGTGCGCAGAAAAATTTGGAATTCCGATACCGAAGACATGAATCGTGGCGATCTCTTTGTATACGAGGCGTCGCTACGGGTCTTGAACTATGAGTATGCTGAGGAGGTTCCCTGGTCGCTCGATGAGATAAACGATGAGCTCTATGATCGCTATAACCGCGAATTCGATTACCTGATGATTCGCGGATCAAACTACATCCGCAACGACGGTGGCCTTGGAGATTGGCTCCCGTTCTTTGAACGCATTCAAATTCCTATTCTTGCATTTGGCATCGGAACCCAAGCACCAAGCGAAGGCGATGAAGTGGTCTTGAATTCCAATATTATTGATGCGCTAAAAGTCATCTCCAAGAAATCTGTTCATTCGATCGGCGTGAGGGGTAAGCATACCGAGAAGCTTCTTCACAGCCTTGGAATAAAGAATGTTTCGGTTATTGGCTGTCCGAGTATTTTCCGCGAAAAGAATCCAGCGTTAAAGATCAAATTCGATGGGGGAGCCAAGAAAAAGCTCAATTTCACGACTCATCCTTATCTGGGTGGTCTGTACACGCGTAACGCATGGAATTCACGTGTTTGCCAGGTCAGGCTGATAAAGAAGATGCGCGCCGCGGGCTATCCACTCTGCTACTTAACGCAAGGCATCTCAGCTGAGACAAAAATCGCCTACAAAAAGGACGCAGAGGCGGGCGTGAAAGAGTTGAGAGAAATTGGATGGTTTGATGAGGATTCGAGCTTCATCGAGGATTTTCGCAAAGAAGCTGTTTGTTTTGAAACCGCAAATGATTATTACCTCTTCTCGGCAAAAGGGAATGGCAATATTGGAACGCGGCTCCACGGAAATATTACTGCGTTGGCGATGGGCCGACCTGCCATCTTCGTTGCTTATGACACGCGCACAACTGAGCTAGCCGAACACTTCTCCATCCCGATCCTCCAAGAAGATAGAATAACCGAGGATTTTGATATTGAAGATTTCCTCAAAAATGTTTCTTTCGCCGGGTTTAATCGGAAGTTCAAGCATCGATATCGGTCTTTCGTTAAGTTCTTGGACGAAAATAAAGTTTCTCACTTGATGCCGCCCGCATAGTATTTGTATCGTATCACCGGGAATTGGTATCATTCCAAAACCCGGTGCTGTGGCACGTGACATGGACCCGTGGGGTGGACCGATCTTACGCTATCAGCCTCATCTTAAGCGGATTGATTGATCTTGCCGCCAGATTGTTTCTAGAAACAACGCCTCGTGATGCGGCACGGTGAATAGCCAACTTTATCGCCAACCAACTTAACTTTTCTACTGCCGTGTCTTCATTTTTCGAGACTTCCCTTCCCGGCGTCCCCCACGTCGAATCCCCCTTCTTCGCCCGCATCTTCGACGAATCCGTCGACCCGGAAACCCGCCGCATTGCCTTCGAACTGGCAACCAGGGGCTACGCAGTCCTCGAATTCCCCGACACGAATTTCGACCAGATGGCCGAGTCGATCAAACAGAACCTGCACAGCCATTACGACTTCGACGGCTGGCGCACGGAAGGCCACAAGGCCGGCATCAGCCTGCGTGTGCAGGATGCATGGGAATTCGACGAGAACGTCAAACGCATCGCCTGCAACGAGAAGATCCTCTCGCTGCTATCGCAATTGTACGGCCGCCAGGCATGGCCATTCCAGACGCTGAACTTCCCTGTCGGGACCCAGCAGCATTTCCACACGGACTCGATCCATTTCAGCTCCAGTCCTGAGCGCTTCATGTGCGGCGTGTGGGTCGCGATGGAAGATATCGATGAAACCAACGGCCCGCTGATGTATTTCCCCGGCAGCCACCGCTGGCCCATCTATACCAATGAGCATATCGGCAAATGCATCGCCGAGATGGAAGGCACGAAGTCGCAGGCGATTTACGAGGCGATGTGGCGAGATCTGGTAGAGGCGCACGAAGCAAAACCGGATTACTTCCATGCGAAGAAAGGGCAAGCGCTGATCTGGGCGGCAAACCTGATGCATGGTGGCACCAAGCAACTCGATCCGCAACGTACCCGTTGGTCACAGGTTACGCATTACTTCTTCGAGGATTGCGCTTATTACACGCCGATGATGTCCGATCCGTTCTACGGCAGCATCGCATTCCGCACACTGACGAATATCGTCACGGGCGAAGTGATCCCGAACCAGGTTGCCGGGCACCGGATCCCCCAGCGCTTTATCGAGGCCACTTCACCCTCTCAGTTGCAGTGGAAAGAGGAAGACAATTTCGATCCGGCGCAGTATCTGCTGGCCAATCCCGATGTGGCCGCAGCCGGGATGGATCCGGCGCACCATTATCTGCAGCACGGCCGCAAGGAACGGCGCAGGCTGCGGCCGTGATGGCTTGGCCCGCACCGGAGAACGGCGGGCCAATCGAAAACTCTATGCTGGCGCCAGCAACGCGAGCTGCTCCTGCTCCAGATAGCACCACTCGCCCTCCTGCAAGCCCAGATCGGCCAGCTGCAAGCCGCCGATGGCCGACCGGTGCAGCGCGTTGCAATGATTCCCGGCGGCGGCCAGCATGCGCTTCACCTGGTGATACTTGCCCTGCTCCAGCACGATCTCCAGTTGGTTCTCACCTTTCGGTTCGCACACGAGTGCCGCCAGCGGCGCGGGTTCGTCGTGCAATTGCACGCCAGACAGCATCTGCGCCACCAGCGCCTCCGTCACCGGCTCGGCGGTGGTGGCTTGGTAGACCTTCGGCACGTGGCGCTTCGGCGACGATTGGGCGTGGATGAACGGGCCGTCGTCGGAAATCAGCAGCAGGCCGGTCGTATCGTGGTCGAGGCGGCCCACAGGTTGAACGTCGCGCCAGGTGAACTGTTCGGGCAACAGCTTCAGCACGCCGGGATGGTGGCTGGGCTTGCGCGAGCATTCGTAGCCGGCCGGCTTGTACAGCGCGAGGTACACATGCTCGCGGTAGCGCCATTCCTCCTCGAACACGGTGAGCACGAGGCCGTCCGTTTCAATGGCGGCCTTGTAGCTGTCGACGATGGCGCCGTTGACGGCCACTTCACCGTCTTCGATCAATGCGCGGCAGTACTTGCGGGTGCCGAAACCCTGGGATTGGAGGATGCGATCCAGCGATAGTTTGCTCATGGGCGGCATTCTACCGGATTGCAAGGTTCGATCGCTTGGCCGTTGAGGAATATCAAGTTGGAGTCCATGACGATGGCTACACTGAGACTCATGTAGGAATTTGCTGAACAGCAGCCAATCTTCCTACCCTATCGTTAAGAAAGTATCCGCGATCCCGATACGTTCATTTGGAGGCTGTAATGATCACCGTTGAATGCCGCTCCGCCCTCGCCCGCCAAGCCGCCGCCCGGTTCGCCACCGAGTTGTTGATGACCCGCTGCCGTACTGGCGCCGAACAGGCATTGATGCCGCAGAATCGCTGGTTCGCGGCTACCACGCAAGGTTTGCACGATTGGTTGCGCGCGGGTGGCTTTCGAAGCGAGATCGAGGTCCAGGGCGAGAGCGATGCGGTGCTGCGCTGAAGAAGCATCGGTGAGCTGGATGCACACGGCAGGCAAACGGCAGGCAAGCGCCAACCGGAAGCCGGGCAAACGCCCGGCGAGCCATGCAGAGGCCCCGTACAAATGAAAATATCCAAACGAAAACAGCAGCCAGGGGCTGCCGTTTTCCAGCCCCGGAAGGGCCAGTGAGGAATTTAATTCTCTCAATTCGCTGATGCGATAGATAGTCTACTACGCGAGGTGATACGGATAACAACCGCGCGATCGAATGTTGAGTGCTTTTAAGATTGCGCCCTCCGTTCAATAACTACAGGACTACTATAACCTATCTGCAGTCGTTTTCAAGCTCCCGATCGCTTTTGTTTGAAAACGGCTCATCTTGCCCCTGCTTACTTGATGACCGGCACGCCAGCTTCTACCGCGGCCTTTACCGCGCCTTGCCCCACCGCGGCGCCGAATTTCTTCAGGACCCGCTCCGGCAAGCCTTCATGTTGCGTGTAATCGATGATGTCCTCGGCCTTGACGACGTCGCGTGCCACGCTGTCCACACTGCCCAGTTCGTCGGCCAGGCCCATGTCGATGGCCCGCGTGCCGGTCCAGAACGAACCGGAGAAGGTTTCCGGCGTTTCCTGCAGCCGCTTGCCGCGGCCTTCGCGCACGGTGGCAATGAACTGCTGGTGAATTTCGTTCAGCATGGCCTGGGCGTGCTGCTTCTGCTTGTCCGATTGCGGGCTGAACGGATCCATGAAGCCCTTGTTAGCGCCTGCCGTCAGCAGGCGCCGTTCGACGCCCAGCTTTTCCATCGCGCCCGTGAAGCCGAAGCCATCCATCAGCACGCCGATCGAACCGATGATGCTGGCCTTGTTCACGTAGATCTTGTCCGCCGCGGAGGCAATGTAATAGCCGCCCGATGCGCAGATCTCGTCCACCACGACGTACAGCGGCTTTTCCGGGTAGCCCTGGCGCAGGCGGCGAATCTCGTCGACGATCATGCCGGCCTGCACGGGGCTGCCACCCGGACTATTGATGTGCAGCACCACGGCCACCGATCCCTCGTCCGCAAATGCCTTGTTCATCGCCGGGATCACCACCGAGGCGGCACCGCTGCCTTGCGCCTCGATATCGCCTTCGATCTCGATCAGCGCCGTGTGGCGGCCGACATCGCCTTCGCCACCGAACAGGTTCACCTCGAAATAGCTGGCGATCGCAAAAAACACGAGGAGCAGCAGCGCTACCTTGTAGAAGATGCTCCAGCGGCGATTGGCGCGCTGTTCCTTGATGGTGGCGAACACCAGTTTTTCGAGCACTTCGCGTTCCCACTTGATGGGCGGCGTGTCCGAACGGACGGGCTCGGGCGACTGGGTGCCCGGCGAATCTGGGGTGTCGTTGCTCATAACGGGGATGTCGGAGGGCGGATGTAATCGTCCGGTTGCCAGTACAGGTTGCCGTCGCGCTCGGCCAGCGCTACCGGCCGCAGGCGGCCGCCGCGGCACGGGCCGCCGGCGCACTGGCCGCTGCTGGGAATATACACGGCGCCGTGCGTGGAGCACATCAGATACAGACCGCTGGATTCGAAGAAATCACCTTCGTTCCAGTCCAGCTCGATCGGCACGTGCGCACAGCGGTTCAGGTAAGCATAGGCTGTGCCGCCATGCCGGATGACGAACGCGGTGGCCGCTTCGCCGCCGGCCAGCACGGGAAAGCGTACGCCCTTGCCGCCGTCCGGCACCGCGTCGGCGGCGCAGATCAGGATATCGGTGCTCACGGCCTGGCGATGCCCATCAGGCGTTGGCGTTCAGCCACTGGTGGAGTTCCGGCACGTCCTTTGCCGAGAATACCGGGCGGCATGCATGCAACTGGTCGACCGGATGGGCGCCATACTCGACGGCAATGCCGGCCGAGCCGGCGTTCTGCGCCATCATCAGGTCGTGCGTGGTGTCGCCGATCATCACGGTGCGGCGCAGGTCCTGGCCCAGTTCGCGCGTGAGTTCCTGCAGCATGGCCGGGTGCGGCTTGGAAAACGTTTCGTCCGCGCACCGGGTGGCGTGGAACGTGGACAGCAGCTTTGCCGCGTCGAGCGCGCGATTCAGGCCCACGCGGCTCTTGCCGGTGGCAACGGCCAGGAAATAACCCTGCTGCGTCAGTTCCTTGAGCAGTTCCGGCACGCCGTCGAACAGCGTCAGCTCGTGGTCTTTGGTGAGGTAGTGATACCGGTAGCGTTCGACCATGCGCGGATAGTACTTCGGATCCACGTCCGGGCCGAGCACCTTCTGCATCGCTTCCGACAGGCCCAGGCCGATCACGTGCGACGCCGCCTCGCGCGACGGAATCGGCAGGCCCAGGTCCCTGGCCGCGGACTGGATGCTTTTCACGATGGTGGCCGTGCTGTCCATCAGCGTGCCATCCCAGTCGAAGACGATCAGGTCAAATTGCTTTCTTGCCATGTGCTCCGGCGAGGCCGGCTCCATTCTTGTTGCTTGCTTTATTGCAGAGCAGAGTTATCAGGTTGGCCCAAGCTTACCAAGAATTTTTCGCATTCGGGGGCGAGGGGCGCGTTCAGCGTGATGATTTTCCCGCTGTCGGGATGGCGGAACGTGATCTGGTGCGCGTGCAGGAACATGCGCTTCAGCGGAACCGGACGTTTCTGCAGCGCCTTGTTCTGGGAGAAATCACCATACTTGTCGTCGCCGGCGATCGGGAAACCCGTCGATTGCAGGTGTACGCGGATCTGGTGCGTGCGCCCGGTTTTCAATTCCGCTTCGAGCAGCGCGAAATCCCGGTATTTCCGCAGCAGCGTGAATACGGTGTGCGAAGGCATGCCGGTTTCCATCACGGCCACGCGGCGTTCGCCATCGCCCGTGGTGTATTTATGCAGCGGCGCCTTCACGTGCTGGCGCTTGTTTTTCCAGTCGCCAGTGGCCAGCGCCAGATAGCGCTTGTCCGTTTCGCCGTCGCGCATCTGCTCGTGTAGGCTGGTCAATGCCGAACGCTTCTTTGCCAGCAGCAGCAGGCCGGACGTTTCACGGTCCAGCCGGTGCACCAGTTCCAGGAACTTTGCATCCGGCCGCGAGGCGCGCAGCTGCTCGATCACGCCGAACGACACGCCGGAGCCGCCATGCACCGCCACGCCGGCCGGCTTGTCGATCACCAGCAGGTGTGCATCCTCGTAAATGACGGGGAATTCCGCAGCTGGCACGACATTGTCCGGCTTCTCCGCGATCCGGATCGGTGGAATACGCACCACGTCGCCCGCCACCAGGCGGTACAGCTGGTCGATCCTGCCCTTGTTCACGCGCACTTCGCCGGAACGCAGGATGCGGTAGACGTGGCTCTTCGGCACACCTTTGCAAATACGCAACAAGTAGTTATCGATACGTTGTCCGGCCTCTTCTTCGCCGATCGTCACGAATTGTGCTTGTGGCAGGACTGTCTGGGGGGAAGACTGCGCGGCTTCTGGCCGGGCCTTTTGGGTTGTCTTCCCAGAAAATCTCTCTAAGTCCTTCATTTTGAATATATAATCAATTCGCCGTAGCAATGCTGCACTTGTATAAGTGTTTGCCCTGCTGTTGCTGTGTGTAAGAAGAAAACCACGATTTTACACAGGGGCGCATCCGCTGGCCTCGCTTAAATGCACATTCAGCGGAAATAAACGTATACGCACATACGGGCACGGATCAGGGTGGCAACCAATGTTGTCATCGGGTCGGGTGAACGGATGTTGGAATTAGATTGGCTGGATCGTTAGGATAACTCCGGCAAGCAAGCCCAGAGTCGTTGCTTGCCGGTTGATGAAGCTGATAACGCTTGCCGTTTTCGCCCGGCACCACACAAGATGCCAGGCTCGACCAATTGCGCACGCCCGCATTCTCCGCGGCCCACCTTCGAGGGGGCTGGACAGGATGAGTTGCAGGTGGTGCGAACTCGGCATGACGATCAGCTTCATGCGCCCACTGTGGCAGCTGCGCCTGCGCGCTGCCGCACGACGAGGCATTTCCCCGCAGCCTCCTTAATTCCGCGTATATCCTCGTACGATTGCCGCTCGGGCTTTTCCGAGTGTGAGCGGCGCATTTGGCCGAAGGGTCGCGGAGTCAAATAAAAAATGAAACGCATGTTGTTCAACGCTACGCAGCAGGAAGAGCTGCGCGTAGCCATTGTCGATGGCCAGAAACTGATCGACATCGATATCGAAACCGCCGGACGCGAGCAACGCAAGTCCAATATCTACAAAGGCGTCATCACCCGCATCGAACCATCGCTGGAAGCCTGCTTCGTCAGCTACGGCGAAGACCGCCACGGTTTCCTGCCGTTCAAGGAAGTGGCCCGCAGCTATTTCCGTGAAGGCATCGACGTTCGCAACGCCACCATCAAGGATGCGCTGCGCGAAGGCCAGGAAATCGTCGTCCAGGTGGAAAAGGAAGAACGCGGCAACAAGGGCGCGGCCCTGACTTCGTTCATTTCGCTGGCTGGCCGCTACCTGGTGCTGATGCCGAACAACCCGCGCGGCGGTGGTGTTTCCCGCCGTGTGGAAGGCGAAGAGCGCCAGGAACTGCGCGAAACGATGGACAAGCTGGATCTGCCGCAGGGCATGTCCGTGATCGCCCGCACCGCCGGCATCGGCCGCAATGTCGATGAACTGCAGTGGGACTTGAATTACCTGATGCAACTGTGGCGCGCGATCGAAGGCGCGTCGAAATCGGCCTCCGGCGCCTTCCTGATCTACCAGGAATCGTCGCTTGTGATCCGCGCGATCCGCGACTATTACCAGCCCGATATCGGCGAGATCCTGATCGATACCGACGAGATCTACGAACAGGCGCACCAGTTCATGAGCCACGTGATGCCCGACATGGTGCATCGCGTAAAGCGCTACAGCGACGACGTGCCGCTGTTCTCGCGCTTCCAGATCGAACATCAGATTGAAACGGCCTACAGCCGCACGGTACCGCTGCCGTCCGGCGGCGCCATCGTCATCGACCACACCGAAGCGCTGGTGTCCGTCGACGTCAACTCGGCCCGCGCCACGCGCGGTTCCGACATCGAGACCACCGCCTTCAACACCAACTGCGAAGCGGCCGAGGAAGTGGCCCGCCAGTTGCGCCTGCGCGACCTGGGCGGCCTGATCGTGATCGACTTCATCGACATGGAAGTGGCGAAGAACCAGCGCGAAGTGGAACAGCGCCTGAAGGATGCGCTGCACCACGACCGTGCGCGCGTGCAGATGGGCAAGATCTCCCGCTTCGGCCTGATGGAACTGTCGCGCCAGCGCCTGCGCCCGTCGCTGTCCGAAGGTTCGCACGTGACGTGCCCGCGCTGCTCCGGCACCGGCCACATCCGCGATACCGAATCCTCCGCCCTGCAGGTGCTGCGCATCATCCAGGAAGAGGCGATGAAGGAAAACAGCGCCGCGATCCACGTGCAGGTGCCGGTCGACGTGGCCGCCTTCCTGCTGAACGAAAAGCGCGGCGAGGTCCTGAAGATCGAGAACCGCCACCGCATCACCGTGATCCTGGTGCCGAACAAGCATCTCGACACGCCGCACTACAAGCTCGAGCGCATCAAGCACGACGATCCGCGCCTGGAAGAATCGGCCGCCAGCTACACCATGGCCGAGCAGGCGGAAACCGACATGGGCTTCGCCAAGCGCCAGAAGGAAGAGCAGAAGCCGCGCCAGGAAGCCGTGGTCAAGACGATCACGCCAAGCCAGCCGGCACCGATCGTCGACCGCACGCCGGCGCCCGCACCGGTGCAGCCGGTCGCCGCGCCGCCGGTGGCGGCACAGGCTCCGGCCGAGAAAGGCTTCTTTGCCAAGCTGGTATCGTTCTTCACCGGCAAGACCGAGGAACCGGCACCGCCGGCGGCCCCAGCCATCGTGACGAAGCCGGTGGCAGCGCCGGCCGAGCGCGCCGACAAGAACGGCCGCGGCCCGCGTGCCCGTAACCCGCGCGGCCCGAAGGAACGCGAACCGGGTGCCCGCGACGAGGCAGGCAAGCCGGCACAGGAAGCGCGCCCGGCCCGGCCGCCGCGTCCGCCACGCGAACCGCGTGAAAAACTGGAGAAGTTCGCCGACAAGGCTGTCGAGAAGGTGGATGGCGTGGAAGCCGCCGTGGCGCCGCGCGCCGAGCGTGGCGAACGCCCGGACCGTGCCGAACGCCCGCAGCGCGAGCCGCGCGAGCCACGTCCGCCGCGCGAACCGCGCGAGCAGCGTGAACCGAAAGCCCAGCCAGCCGAAGCCAAGGCCGATGAACTGGCGCTGGCCGCGACCGGTGTCGGCCCTGTCGGCACCGGAACGGGTGCCAGCGTCGGCGTGCCGGCCACCGCACCGCTGACCGCGTCCTCGGGCGTGCCGTCGACCGATGCGCCGGGCCTGGTGAAATCGGCCGGCAACATGGGGCCGGAAGGGGAGGAACTGGATGGCGAAGGCGGCGACGAGCCGCGCCGCCGCCGCCGCCGTGGCGGTCGCAACCGCAATCGCCGCGAGCGTGAAGGCGCCGAAGGCGAAGGCATCGAGTCCTCCGACGAGTTCGGCGCAAGCACGGCCGAAGGCGATACCATCAAGGTTGTTACCGCGACCGTGGTAGCCGAGCAGGTGCAGGTTGCCGCTCGCGAAGAAGCGGTGGCACCGGCGGAAACGCCGCGCGAAACGGCCACGGTCGAACCGGTGGCCGCTGCCGCCGCCGCGATCGAGGCTGTCGAGCGCACGCCGGCCGCCGCGGAACCGGTGCAGTCCCCGGCTCCTGTTGCCGAGGTAGCGGAGCAAGCGGTGGCAGCTGCGCCGGTAGCCGAGCCTGCCGAAGCGGAAATCGTCCAGGCGCCGGCTGCCGAAGCAGTGCCGCCGGTGGCAATCGAGCCAGCCGAAGCGGAAGTCGTGCAAGCCCCGGCCACCGAAGCGGTGTCCGAAGCAGCCCCGGCAGAGGTACAAGCACCTGCCGCCGTGGTCGCCGTCGAGCCTGCCGAAGCGGAAATCGTGCAGGCACCGGCCGCCGAACCGCTGCCAGTGGCCGTGGAAGCTGCCGTGGAACCGAAGGCCGCCGAACCTGCCGAAGCGGAAATCGCCCAGGCACCGGCCGCCGAGCCGATGCCGCCAGCCGCGGCCGCGGAGACGCCAGTGGCCGCCGACGTGACGCCGGTCGCCGACGCTGGCGTGGCGATCCCGGCTGCTGCCGAGATCGCGACGGCGGAAGCCGTGGCTGCCGAAAAGGTGGCCACGCAGCCAGTGCCCGTGACGACGGCAGCCGAACTGGTGGCAGCGCAAGCGCCGGCCCCTGCCGCTGCCCCGGTTCCGCCAGCAGCCCCAGCGCCAGCCCCGGCGCCGGCGGATCTGCAAACGATCCTGGCAGCCGCAGGCCTGCAAATGGCTGCGACGGACCCGGCCAAGCTGCGCGCCGCCCAGGAAGCGGCAGCGCACGAAGAGGCACCAGTACGGGTACGCCGCACCCGCAAGCCCGCTCCGGTCGTCGCGGACGAACCGCTGGTGCAGGTGGATACCCGACGGTAAGCAACAGCCGCTGAAAAGGGAAGCCGCGGCTTCCCTTTTTTTTCGCCCATGATTCCACCACCATCCCTGTCGACCGCATTGCGCTACTGGCTGAAGCTGGGCTTCATCAGCTTCGGCGGCCCGGCCGGCCAGATCGCGCTGATGCATGCCGAACTGGTGGAGCGCCGCCGCTGGATTTCCGAGCAGCGCTTCCTGCATGCATTGAATTACTGCATGCTGCTGCCGGGGCCGGAAGCAACCCAGCTGGCCGTCTACATCGGCTGGCTGCTGCACCGTGCGCGCGGTGGCATCCTCGCCGGCACGCTGTTCGTGCTGCCCTCGCTGCTGATCCTGATCGGGCTGGCGTGGATCTACCTGGCCTTCGGCGACGTGCCGGCCATTGCCGCGGTGCTGTACGGTATCAAGCCGGCGGTCGTGGCGCTGGTACTGGCCGCCACCTGGCGCATCGGCCGGCGCACGCTGAAGAATGGCGTGCTGGCCGGCCTTGCCGGTACGGCATTCCTGGCCATCGTGCTGGGTCTGCCCTTCCCCGCCGTCGTGCTGGCTGCGGCCGTGATCGGCTGGTTCGGCGGACGGCTGCGGCCGGCATCCTTCGCGCCGGGCTCGCCCGGCCACGGCAAGGCATCGGCAAGCCGTGAACCCGCCGTGATCGACGACGACACACCGACACCGCCGCATGCCCGTTTCAGCTGGGGCAAGCTGCTGGCCGCGTCCGCCACCGGTATCGGCCTGATGGCCGCCAGCTGGCTGCTGGTCGCGGCGCTCACCGGCGTGCGCGACCCGCTGGCGCAGATGGGCTGGTTCTTCACCAAGGCAGCGCTGCTGACCTTCGGCGGCGCCTACGCGGTACTGCCCTACGTGTACCAGGGCGGCGTGGAAACCCATGGCTGGCTGACGCCGGCGCAGATGATCGATGGCCTGGCGCTGGGCGAAACCACGCCCGGCCCGCTGATCATGGTGAACGCGTTCGTCGGCTTCGTCGGCGGCTGGACGCACCAGGTGCTGGGTCATCCGGCCGTCTCGGGCGTGGCCGGCGCAGTGGTGGCGGCGTGGTTCACCTTCGTGCCGTCGTTCATCTTCATCCTGGCCGGCGGGCCGCTGGTGGAAGCGACGCGGGGCAATATCCGCATGACCGCGCCGCTGACGGCGATCTCGGCGGCCGTGGTGGGCGTGATCGCCAGCCTCGCCGTATTCTTCGGCGAACATGTCTTTTTCGCCGGCGCGCACCCGGACTGGGCGGCGCTGGCGATCGCCACCGCCGCCGCCTGGGCGTTGCTGCGCTGGCAGACCGGTCCCGTAAAGTTGCTCGCGGCCTGTGCGATGGCTGGCCTCGTGCTACATTACGCCAAAGGAATCAACGCCTTAGTGCAAGTTATTTAACACGGCTCAATCAAGGCTGCGCAGGTATTCATCCAACAAGCCAGCCAATCAGTGCCGTCCACTCCAGTAGTTTTGTCATGACCGAAAAGATCATCATCCTCGCCGACGGCCGCAGCCGGCCGCCGGCGATTCCGCCTGCCATCGAACCGCCGACCGGCGAAGTGCGCGACCGCCTGGCGCGGCCGCTGCGCGACCTGCGCATCTCCATCACGGACCGCTGCAACTTCCGCTGCGTGTATTGCATGCCGAAGGAAGTGTTCGACAAGGATTACCAGTACCTGCCCCATTCGTCGCTGCTGACGTTCGAGGAAATCACGCGCGTGGCGCGCCAGTTCGTTGCCCATGGTGTCGAAAAGATCCGGCTGACGGGCGGCGAGCCGCTGCTGCGCAAGAACATCGAGCGCCTGATCGAGATGCTGGCCGCGCTGCGCACCGTCGACGGCAAGCCGCTCGACCTGACGCTGACCACCAACGGTTCGCTGCTGGCGCGCAAGGCGAAAGCGCTGAAGGAAGCCGGCCTGCAGCGGGTAACCGTGTCGCTGGACGCACTCGACGATGCCACCTTCCGGGCAATGAACGACGTGGATTTCGCCGTCTCCGACGTGCTGGAAGGCATCGCAGCCGCCCACCAGGCCGGCCTGGGGCCGATCAAGGTCAACATGGTGGTGAAAGCCGGTACCAACGAACAGGAGCTCCTGCCGATGGCGCGGCACTTCCACGGCACGCCGCACATCCTGCGATTCATCGAATTCATGGACGTGGGCGCCTCCAACGGCTGGAACATGAAGGACGTGATTCCCTCCGCCGAGATCGTGCGCCGCATCGGCGCCGAACTGCCGCTGGTGCAGGTGGACCCGAACTACACCGGCGAGACGGCGGCACGCTGGCGCTATGCCGACGGCGGCGGCGAGATCGGCGTCATTTCCAGCGTCACGCAGGCGTTCTGCCGCGATTGCACGCGGGCGCGCCTGTCCACCGAAGGCAAGCTGTACACCTGCCTGTTCGCCACCCAGGGCCACGACCTGCGCGCGCTGCTGCGCGGCGGCCACAGCGACGAGGAACTGGCCGCCGCGGTCGGCGCGCTGTGGCAGGCGCGCGGCGACCGTTATTCGGAGCTGCGCACCATCAATACGGACGGCCTGTCGGGCAGCGGCGCGCGCAAGGTCGAGATGTCCTATATCGGTGGATGAATTCACGGAGGCGATTCGCGCGGGATCTCGTCGGCATCGAAGCATCCTCAACGGATGACTTCGTGGCGGCCGGATCTGCCATGCACATGCGCCGACTATTGACGGGGGAATGAATTGAGCGACAACAAGGTTAGCGGCCTGATCTTTGCGGGCGGCCGCGGCAGCCGCATGGGTAACGTGGACAAGGGTCTGCAACCGTTCCGGGGGGGCACCCTGGTGGCGCACGTGCTGCAGCGTTTCGCCCCGCAGGTGGCGGCGTTGACGATCAGCGCCAACCGCAGCCGCGAGTCGTATGCGGCGCTGGGCGCCCCGGTGCTGGCCGACGAGCTGGCCGGCTTCGCGGGCCCGCTGGCCGGCCTGCAGGCGGGCTTGCGCCATTGCGCCACGCCGCTGCTGGCCACGGTGCCGTGCGATTCGCCGTTCCTGCCGGAAGACCTGGTGCAGCGGCTGCGCGATGCCTTGCTGGCCCAGGATGCCGACCTGGCGCTGGCCGTGACGATGGAAGCGGACGACACCGGCGCTGCCCGCAAGCAGGCGCACCCGGTGTTCTCCCTGATGAAGACGGGCGTGCTGCCGCGCCTGGACGCCTTCCTGGCCGCCGGCGGGCGCAAGATGGATGGCTGGCACGACGGCCTGAAAGTGGCCGAAGTGCTGTTCACGGATGCCGCCGCGTTCCGCAACATCAATACGCGCGAAGAGCTGCAGGCCGAAGACCACGCCCAGCGTCTGGCCGATCTCACCGGCGATCTCGATCCAGGCGCGATGCCGGTACGGCGCGCGCGGCAAGTCATCGAGCAATTCGTGCGCCCGGTGCGCGGCGTCGAAAAGGTGGCGCTGCGCGCCGCGCTGGGCCGCGTGCTGGCCGAGGACGTGATCTCTCCGATCAGCGTGCCGGCGCACGACAATTCGGCGATGGACGGTTTTACGTTTGCCGGTGCCCAGCTGGCGGCGGATCATCCAACGCGGCTGAAGGTGATCGGCACCGATTTCGCAGGCCGCCCGTCCGGCCTGCGGCCCGGCCCGGGCCAGTGCCTGCGCATCATGACGGGCGCGGTGATGCCGGAAGGTTGCGACACAGTGCTGCCGCAGGAACATGCGGCCGGCTTCGAGGATGACTGCCTGACGATCGCGCCGCGCAGCGTGCGCCCCGGCGACAACCGCCGCCTGAAGGGCGAAGACCTGATGGCCGGCCGCCCGGCGCTGGCCGCGGGCAAGATCGTGCGCCCAGCGGACCTGGGCCTGATCGCGTCGCTCGGCATTGCCGAGGTGCCGGTACGGCGCCGGCTGCGCGTCGCGTTCTTTTCCACCGGCGACGAACTGCGCTCGGTCGGCGAACCGCTGGCCCAGGGTTGTGTGTACGACAGCAATCGCTACACGCTGTTCGGCATGCTCGCGCGCCTGGGTTGCGAACTGGTGGACATGGGCATCGTCAAGGATGATCCGGCCGCGCTCGAGGCGGCGCTGCGCGATGCCTGCCAGAGCGCGGATGCGATCGTCACTTCCGGCGGCGTGTCGGCCGGCGCCGCCGACTACACGCGCGACATCATGGCGCGACTGGGCGAGGTGGCGTTCTGGACCATCGGCATGCGCCCGGGCCGCCCGATGGCATTCGGCCGCATCGGCGCGGACGGCCACGAGTCCTACCTGTTCGGCCTGCCCGGCAACCCGGTGGCGGTGATGGTGTCGTTCTACTTCTTCGCCCGCCCTGCCCTGCTGCGGATGATGGGCGCCGAAGCGCCGGCCGACCTGCTGGTGCAGGCGCGTTCCGCCGAAGCCATCCGCAAGCGCCAGGGGCGCACCGAGTTCCAGCGCGGCATCCTGTCGATTGCCCCCGACGGCAGCCGCGAAGTGCGGATCACCGGCGCGCAGGGGTCCGGCATCCTGCGCTCGATGACGGAGGCGAACTGCATCGTGGTGTTGCCGGATGAGCAGGGCAATGTCGCGGCCGGAGATCTGGTGGAAGTGCTGATGTTCGAGGGGCTGGTGTAGGGCTGGCAGTATCAGCCCGCGGTTGCCCGCCGTCGCTCAGGCATGGCGGCAGCACTGGCGGGCACGTCGTACGGTCCGTAGCACAGGACCGTACCGTCGATCTGGTTCGTCCTTGAAAGATAAAGGTACCGGTGCCGGCAATCGCCGAACGCCTTGACGGCGGAGCATTCATCAGCCATTCCTGCCAGGCCAGCAGGCCTGTGGCCGACGGAACCAATTCCACGTACCTGCCGTTTTCAGGCTCCGGTAAGGACAGGCCAGCCTATCGGACATGAGCGGATGCTGCAAATGGCATAACGCCTCATGATCGGTTCGGTCGGCGCCCATGGCCTGAGAGCAATGCGATCCTGTGATGTGGAGCAAATCATATCCAGCCATATGCATTTCGAAAACGGCAGCAATACCGCCGCCAGCGCCAATCGCAACCGAAGCCTGCATAGCCGACCAGCTACCGGATACCCCCCTTCCTGCCGGTGACATCGCGTCATTCCTTACCCGTGTCGACATGCCATGTTCGACAGCCAATCCTCTTCCTCGCGCAATTTCTGGATGCCGACTCGACGCACTCGCGCCATGTCATGGCCACCGGGACGCTCGCCAGCGCCACATATGTCGAGAAGTTGGATTTCCGGCATTGATAGGCATTTGGCATCGTACCGGCCAATAATGCTAGAATGCAATTTTTGCAGCATTATGGAAACTTTACGCTGCAACCTCGCCCAGGCGATCAGCAACTGGAGAAAGAACATGCAACTCGATTCCAAGCCACGAACCCCACGCTCCGCATTGTCTGCCACACTGGTCACCCTGTTCGCTGGTTGCTGCCTGCTGCTGACTGCCTGTGGCGGTGGCGGTAGCGACAGTGGCGCAACTGGCGGTACTGGTAGCAGCGGTGGTACCGATGGCACCAGCAGTAGTGGTGGTGGCACCGGTGGTACCGGTGGTACAGGCGGCTCTGGTAGCAGTAGTGGACCCGATGGCACTATTGGTAACGGCGGTGCTGGCAGCACTGGCGGCACCGGCGGCAGTGGTAGCGGAGGAACTGGCGTCGAGGGCAGTGGTAATGGTGGTGGTGGTGGAGTAGTCCCGGATACTACTGTCGTTACATCGGGCACGGCTGCCATGGGTGCACCGATAATCGGTGGCAAAGTGGTGCTGAAATGCGCATCCGGCGCAAATGCTTCAGCAACAACTGGCCTGGATGGTGCGTGGAACGTCTCGCTCAAGCCCGCCGACTATCCTTGCGCGGTGCGCGTTTCCGGAGGTACTGCCAACGGTACAGCTATCGCTTCGCCACTCCATTCGGTTGTCCTGGCATCCGGCACGACCAATGTCACGCCACTGACGGACCTGATCGCGGCAATCGTCGGTGGACAATCTCCCGCAACGTGGTATGACAACGCAAGAAGCAGCGACCTGGGCGCCGCCATCAGTGCGACAGGTCTGTCAACGGCATTGGACAAGTTGAAAACGGCTCTGGCGACGTTGCCTGGCAAGCCCGCTATCCCGAGCGGTTTCAATCCGCTGACCTCGAAATTCAGCGCGCAGAAGGGTGATGCCGGTGATGATTTGCTGGAGACATTCGGTTCCGCCTTGCAGACGGCCGGCTTGACCCAGACTGATGCCGCCGCACATACAGCGACCGGGCATGCCTTGACACGCAAAGCCGTTTCCCTGTCGGTCCATACCATACCAAACTCGACATCCGCATTCGGTTTCCGTGGAGTTGCATCGGCCAACCTGGACGGGACAACCGTGCTGTCCATACCGGATCCGAAACGCGGCGCTTTCACCGTCAAGGCACAGTCAGTGGATGCAGAAGGCAACATTACGGCACTTGTTGCTGGCAGCACCGTTACCGGATCCGTCAGCCTGCTCGGCAACCGCATTGGTCAACTGTGTACGGCAGGCGCTGGTGCATTCAGCAAGACTCAACACAGCCAGTATGTATATGCTTCGGACGAGCTGAGCGAGGTAACCGACCCCAGCGTCTTGAAAGGCATTACCTTTGATGACTATGAGGACTGCAAGAAGACCGGCACCTTTGTCATCAATGCCAGTGGCGAAGGCATCTATACGGAAACTGGTGAAACGCCAGATACTCCCGACACGAACTTCATGGCAGCCTTCACTTCACAGGGACTGGAGCAAACAGAGAACGGTGTGACGACTGTTACGCGCACCAAGGCCTATCAATACACGGCAGGCGGAAAAACGAGGTATGTCTATCTGGGCGTCAGCAATGTCAAGGACAGCACGTCATCGGACTTCAATGATTCGACCTACGTGACGATGGGCCTGTCGCAGTAGCGTGCACCCGGACGTTGTATGCGCAGGGTTGCATGCAGGGGTGACAAAGTCGCCTCCCCTGCATGCTCTTTTGCTGCAGGCAACGCGCTGAAGTTTTCTCGCATCTCTCAGTCGGGCCAAGGAAAGAGGCCGCACTCAGCGATGACGCGGGCACCTTCAATAGTTGCGATGACGCAATAGTCATCGGGCTCTCCATGCCTACACTGGCATTCTTGCGTTACGACAACGAAAGAATGCCATGCTTACTCGCTACCTCATCACTCTTGGAGCCGGCACCACCGCCGGCGGCAAGGTCACCTCAGCCAGCACTTGCCGGTCCATCAACGGCGCAGGGTCGCCTGCGAAGGCGACAAGGTCGCCTGCCCCGCCTGTTCTTCCATCGGTCTCATCGCGCTGAATGGCCCCCGCCTTTCTCAGTCGGACAATGGTAAGCAGGTCGCCCTCAGCGATGACCTGTGCATCTGCAAATGCCCTTCACCGCCCCGGCTGGTCGCGAGCCAGGACTTTGTCATGCAGACGATCGATTCGATATGGCACGCCGAACAGTCGGCCGCCGTCGCTGGTATCGCGGAGAAGCTGAATGCCGAGCCGGACGACGCCGCCAATTCCGGCGGCATTGCGCTGTTATTGCTGAATCCGGATACCAACGAACCCTTCCGGCATCGCCCTTACCGGCTGGAACTCACCGACAAGGTCATCGAGGGAACCACGGATCAGCATGGCGCTACCCGGCGGCTGACGGCGGCGGAACGCGAGGCGGTGCTGACCTGGCATGTCGGCAACGCAGCCGCAGCCTGACCTGCCCGCGCCGTTCGAACCAGCCAGCCATCCGAGGAGCGTTTCCATGCCTGCACTGTACGTACCTGGCAAGCCCAATGCATATTTCCCGCTGCACAAATACCACTGCGTTCCCATCGATCGGAATATCAAGCCGATCGAAGAATGCAGGGTGCATCACTACGTCGGATCGACAAACCAGCTGGCGAAAGGGATCGCGGTCCACCTGCTGACGCCGGAGCATTTGTGGGCGACGTTCCAGGCGGAAGCCGAGGATTTGCTGAAGGTGGACGGCAAGTGGATCGAGGACGACAAGGAGCGGAACAAGCGCATCAACGCCGCTTACGCAAAACTTTGGCTGGCGGACAACCGGTTCCAGTGGGCCGGGCTTGCAGCGTTTGCTTCGAAGCAGGTGGGGTGCGGTCTGTTGCACTCCGGTGAACTGATCGAGAAATCGCGTCGTGAGCGTGAGCGGATCCAGCGGTCATTCGGCGCGGCAGGAGTGTCTGGCGTTGAGTATGCAACGATCATGCAGATGGGAACGGAGGTGGGGGCCCACAAAATGTACAAGCGGCTCGGCTTTGGAAACAAGCACCTTTTCCTGGATATTTACCCGCTGCACCGTTTTTATATGGAGCGGGGGTGGAAGGAATTCTATACGTTCCTGGAGAACAGGCAAAGCAGGAAATACTCGGTTCATTGGGAAATAGACCGTGAAGTCTTGCCTTTTGGAGTTCCATTTGGCGAAATAAGAGATGGCTTTCGTCAGATCGAAAATGGCAATCCTCATGAAGGAGTTAAATTTCTTGCCCGCCACGAGCAGGCCAACATTCTCCAAACAATCATGTACAACGAAAAGATGATGCAGGGTCTTCTGGCTGTAAATCAGTTTGCTTGGGCCACGGGCTTTCCCACCGGAAGTTATCTTGATATCCAACTTACCCTATCGGCACAATGCAAAGCAAAAACCGGCATGTCATCCTGGTTTAGCCGACAGAAGTTCGCAAAATTATGGGATATCGCCGAACGCATGCAGTTTGTATTACACGCCGCTGAGCAATTCGACAGACTGCTACACGGACCCAAACGGAGTGACGTAGAAGCTTCAATCCGCAGAATTGCTGCTGGAGGAGGAGTGACATGACGGTTCGAAGAGGCGGCCGCATGGCGCTGATTTTCCTTACCAGTGCGGCAGCAGGTTGGCACTACTACCCTCCAACACCCACTGTTCTCTCGTTGCGGATAACTGATACATTCGAAGAAGTCGTCAGAAACTCCACTTATCCAGTAATGGAAAATTCGGTCGTTCCAACACACACCTACCTGAAGTCGGGTGAAACATTTGTGACCGAGCCCGCAGCCGTACTACTTTTTGATGATCCAATGCACGGGTTCACGCTACCACCAACGCGATTTGCCATGGTCAGCTACGACCGCAATCACGTCTCTACAGTTACAACATCGCCCATGCTGCATAAACTTCCTTTTGATGATGCAGTAGGTGTTCTGGAAGACCTGCAGAACCAATTCAAGGCAGGAGGCTGGGAACCATGGGCTGCGGATGGCAGTGTCTGGTTTGATTTAAGCCATGAAGGCAGGAATAAGCTCTATAAGCGAATGTTCGAACCGGGCTATATGCAAACCGCCACATTACGTATTCCCCAAAAATATGGCATGATATTCCGCCTCAAGTGCGCAGAGGGATGCTGGACTCTGGAACCTCCGTATCGGTTTTTAATAGATATCAGCATCAGCGATGATCTCGCTGGATGGGAACCGGGGGCCCCTATGGTATGGGATCAATCACACCCCGCTGCCAAGGTACCTGGACCGGTGACAATGCCGCCGCCCATCGAGAACGGAAAGCCATAGCCGTGACACAGCCGGCTATCGAAGCATCGCTTCGTGCCATTGCCGCTGGTGGAGGAGTCTCATGAGGCCCAGCACGATTCGTCGCGCCGCGCTGGCAACCGTCGTGGTCGCCATAGCCTGGTGGCTGATGCACAGTCCACAGCCAACTGTGCTGTCGTTCCGCGTCACGCAAACGTTCGAAGAAGTGGTTCGAAACTCCACTTACCCGGTGATCGAAAACTCCGTGGTGCCTACTCATACCTATCAACAGTCCGGCGAAACGTTTGTAGAGGGAGCTACCGTCATTCTGCGGTTCGACGACCCGAAGCACGGATTTACCCTTCCGCCAACAAATTTCGCGATGATTGGGTACGATCGGAATCACGTCTCCACCATGGCCACATCGCCGATGCTGGAAAAAGTACCTTTTGACGAGGCAGTGGAGATTCTGGAAAACCTGCAAAACCAGTTCAAGGCCGGCGGTTGGGAACCGTGGGAAGTGGATGGAAGCACATGGTTCGACCTGAGCCCGGAAGGGAAGAAGAGACTCTATCTTCGGATGTTCGAACCAGGGTACATGCAGACCGCTTCGCTGCGCGTTCCCACGAAATACGGCATGACGTTTCGTCTCAAGTGCGCGGAGGGCTGCTGGACACGCGAGCCTCCTTACAAATTCCTGGTCGATGTCGGCGTTGGCCGCGATACGGAAGGATGGGAACCAGGCGATCCGATGGTGTGGGACAAATCGCATCCTGCCGCGCAGGTAACGGAAGCGGCCGCAACGCCAAAACCCATCGATAACGAAAAGCCTTAGCCACTGCAACGGTAGTCGGGATGAGTCCGCGCCTCGCATCGCTCAGCGTCAGCCCCCCATCGCCCCCTCGCCGAACAGCCGCGCATCCATCTTCTTCACCTCCGCCGCGATGCGCGGCACGAAATCCATCCGCGCCAGGATATCGCGCTCGATATCGATCCCCGGCGCGACCTCGACGAGTTCCAGCCCCTGCGGCGTGAGGCGGAACACGCAACGTTCGGTGACGAACAGCGCTTCCTGCCCCCGCTCCAGGGCCACGGCACCGCTATAGGTGCGGTGCTCGACCTCGTGCACGAACTTGTGCGATTCGCCTTCGCGCACGATGCGCAGGGCGCCGTCGCCGATCGCCACTTCCAGCGTGCCGGCGGTAAACGTGCCGATGAACACCACCTTGCGGGCGCTCTGGCTGATGTTGATGAAGCCGCCGGCGCCAGCCAGCTTGCGGCCGAATTTGCTGACGTTCAGGTTGCCCTGCCGGTCGGCCTGGGCGAGGCCGAGGATTGCCACGTCGAGACCGCCGCCATCGTAGAAGTCGAACTGGTAGGGCTGGTCGATGACGGCATCGGCGTTGACGGTGGCGCCGAAGTCGAGGCCGCCGGCCGGCATGCCGCCGATCACGCCCGGTTCGGCGGTGAGCGTGAAACGGTCCAGCATGCCTTCCTCGGCGGCCACCGCCGCCACGCCTTCCGGCATGCCGATGCCGAGGTTGACCACGTCGCCATCGGCCAGTTCCAGCAGCGCGCGGCGGGCGATCACCTTGCGGGCGGACAGCGGCATCGGTGCGTAGCCGTCGAGCGGCACGCGCAGTTCGCCGGCGAACGCGGCATCGTACGGCGTGCCGAAGGTTTGCATGTGATATTCGGGTTTCTCGGCAATAACGACGCAATCGACGAGGATGCCGGGAATACGCACCTGGCGCGGCGGCAGCGTACCGCTGGCAGCCAGCCGTTCCACCTGCACGATGACGATGCCGCCGCTGTTGTGCGCGGCCATCGCGATCGCCAGCGCTTCCAGCGTGAGCGCTTCGCGCTCCATCGTCACGTTGCCGGCGGCATCGGCCGTGGTGCCGCGGATGATTGCCACGTTCACCGGGATCGCCTTGTAGAACAGCCACTCCCGGCCGCCGATCGTGGTCAGTTCGACCAGGTTGTCGACCGTGCGGCTGTTGATCTTGCCGCCGCCGTGGCGCGGATCGACGAAGGTGCCCAGGCCGACGTGCGTCAGCAGGCCGGGCTTGCCGGCCGCGGTGTCGCGGAACAGCTGGCTGATCACGCCCTGCGGCAGGTTCCAGGCTTCGATGCGGTTCTCGATGGCGAGGTGCTGCAGTTTCGGCACCAGGGCCCAGTGGCCGCCGATGACCCGCTTGACCAGGCCTTCATGGCCGAAATGGTTCAGGCCGCGCTCGCCGCCATCGCCCTGGCCGGCCGCATAAAGCAGCGTGAGGTCGCGCGGAACGCCCTGGGAAGTGAAGCGCCGCTCGAGGGCAACGGCGATATTCTCCGCGAAGCCCACGCCGACGAAGCCGCCGGTGGCGACCGTATCGCCATCGCGGATCCTGCCAACCGCCTCCTGGGCACTGACGACCTTGTTGCGATGGGACGGCATGGCAGCCTCCTGCAAGTCTAATTGTCGTGGGAATTCAATTGATCCAACCCGTCATCCAACCCGGTTGCCACCTGCCGGCCCAGCAGCAGCTCCGCCGCCTCGGCCGGCAGTGCCTCGACGGATTTCAGTTTCCTCGCCATCTGGCGGCTGCGTACTTCGGCCGATTCGATGTTCTTTGCCGCCCGCTCCAGCGTGGTCTTCGTGGCGGCCAGCACGTCGCCGAACTTGCCGAATTCCGTCTTCACCGCGCCCAGCACCTGCCACACTTCGGACGAGCGCTTCTCCAGCGCCAGCGTCCTGAAGCCCATCTGCAGGCTGTTCAGCAGCGCGGTCAGCGTGGACGGCCCGGCGATGCTGATGCGGTTCACGCGCTGCAGCTCGTCCGCCAGGCCGGGGCGCCGCATCACCTCCGCGTACAGCCCCTCGGTCGGCAGGAACAGGATGGCGAAATCGGTCGTCTGCGGCGGGCATACGTATTTGTCGGCGATGGTTTTCGCTTCGCTGCGCACCGCCCGTTCCAGCTCCCGGCCCGCCAGCGCCACGCCATCGGCATCGGCGCGCTCCGCCGCATCCAGCAGGCGTTCATACTGCTCCTTCGGGAACTTGGCGTCGATCGGCATCCATACCGGCGCCCCGCCCTCTTTCTGGCCCGGCAGTTTCAGCGCGAATTCCACGCGCGCATTGGTGCCGGCCACCGTTTCGACATTTTTAGCATATTGGTCCGGAGTCAGCACTTGTTCGAGCAGCATTTCGAGCTGCACTTCACCCCACGTGCCACGCGTTTTCACATTGGTGAGCACGCGCTTCAGGTCGCCCACGCCCAGCGCCAGCTGCTGCATCTCGCCCAGGCCCTGGTGCACCCGTTCGAGCCGGTCCGACACCTGGCGGAACGATTCGGTGAGCCGGGATTCCAGTGTGGCATGCAGCTTTTCGTCGACGGTCTGGCGCATTTCCTCCAGCCGCGCGCCGTTATCGGCCTGCAGGTCGCGGATGCGCGTTTCCAGCGTCGCGCGCACTTCGGCCATGCGGCGCGCGTTCGACTCGGTCAGTACCTCGATCTGGCGGCGCATGCCGTCCAGCTGCTGGACGGTGGCGGCATGGGCCTGGGCCAGCGTGTGGCTCATTTCCTGCCGCTGCGCCTGGGCGGTGGCCTGCAACTGCATGCGCACCTCGCGCTCGACCCGTTCCAGCCGCTCGCCGATGTCGCCGGCGCCCTTGTTGCCATTGCCGCGCAACAGGAGGACGACCTGCAACGCGAGGATTGCGATGGCGAGCGCCAGCAATGCGTAGATTTCCATGATGTAGCTTGCCTGGTTCGGTCGGCGTGCGTCGGTCGGCCGGTTGGTTGGCGGGGTTGGTGGGCGGCTTGGTCGGCGGGTTCAGTCCGCGGGTTCAGTCCGCGGGTTCAGTCCGCTTTATTGCGCATCCAGTCGGCCGTCTGGTAGAACGACTCCATCAGCCGCAGGCGCAGGTCCTCGGCGATGCACACGTCTTCCATGGCCCACGCCATCGCGCGCAGCCACTGGTCGCGCTCGCTGCTGCCGACCGGGAACGGCAGATGCCGGGCGCGCAGCCGCGGGTGGCCGAACTGTTCCTGGTACAGGTCCGGGCCGCCCATCCAGCCGGTCAGGAACCAGTACAGCTTGTCGCGCGAACCTTCCGTGGAGGGCGGATGCATGGCGCGGATGCCGGCGAATTCCGGCTCCAGTTCCATCAGATCATAAAAGCGATCGACCATCTCGCGGAGCTTTTCCGCGCCGCCGATGACTTCAAAAAGAGTGCGTGATTCAGTCATGAATGACATGATAGCGCACTGCACGTAAGCTGATTGATCCAAATCAATCTGGCATGCGATACCGCTCAACATGGCTGGGTTTGGTAGGAAGATGGTTGCTTGTTTCGAGCCATTCACACAGCCATGCGTCACGATGCAATCGAACGCGCGGCCGGCGGCTTCATCGGCCGGCTGGCGCGACGCCACCGCGGCGGCGAGCGTGCGGCCATCCAGGCCTTCGTCCTGGGCTGGCTCAGCGTCATCCTCCACCCCCTCTACTACGTGATGTTCACGTGGGTCTTTCCACAGCCATACGAAAGCTTCACGCTGCGGCTGCTGGGCACGGCGGTGGGCGCGGCCGGCATCGCCGCCGCGCGCTACCGCACCCGCTGGTGCCAGCTGTACGTGCCGGTCGCGCTCACGTTCGTGCTGCCCTTCTTCGGCGCCTACATGTTCATGATGAACGGCGCGTCGGGCGCCTGGGCGCAATGCCTGACGGTGATGATCGTGGGGCTGTTCCACTTTCCCACCGCGCTGGCGCTGCGCTGCTACGCGGGCGGCATCGCGCTGGCATGCCTGGGCGCGGCACTGCAAGGCCAGGCGGACATGATCCAGTCCCGGCAGGTACTGGCACAGTTGCCGGTACATGCCTTGGTGGTGCTGCTGCTGGGTCTGGCGCGCTTCTCCCGCGTCGCGCTGGAGCAGGAAAAAATGGCGGGGCTGGGCGAGGGGCTGGGCGCCGTGGCACACGAGATGCGCACGCCGCTGGCCAGCATGGAAGCCAACGTGCGCGGCCTGACGCGGATGCTGCAGGCGCTGCCCGCCGGCCAGCCGGACGAGCTGCGCCATGCGCTGGGCCGCGTGCAGTACGAAGTGCGCCACATGAACCACCTGATCGACCTGTTCCTGCTGTCGGCCAATGCCGTGCGGCGCCGCCATGAACCGTTCGAAACGGTGTCGATGGCCGATGCGGTGCAGTCCGTGCTGCGCCGCTACCCGTTCACCAGCCTGGAACAGAGCGAGACCGTAACGGTGGAAGTGCGCGGCAATTTCCGCTTTGCCGGCCAGCACGAGCTGACGGTCGTCATCCTCCTCAACCTGCTGCGCAACGCGCTCAAAGCGATCCACCGGGCCGGCAAGGGCCGCGTGCGCATCGTCGTCGAGGGCAACCGCAGGGCTCCCCGGCTGCTGTTCATCGACACGGCCTGCGGCATCGCGGCACGCCGCCTGCCGCTGATCTTCCAGCGCTTCTACGCCTACCCGGCGCACAACGGCACCGGTATCGGGCTGGCGCTGTGCCGGCAGATCATGCGCGCATGGCATGCCGATATCCGCTGCGTGTCGCGCGAGCATGCCTACTCGATCTTCGTGCTGGAGTTTCCGGTCCAGCGCAGCACTCCGCCATCAGGTGCCCCATGAGACTTCCGATCCTTTCCCATCCGACCACGGTCGTGCTGGTGGACGACAGCGACTCGTTCCTGAAAAGCCTGTCGTTCCAGCTCGACCCGCTGTTGCCGAGCAAGACCTTTCACGATACTGCGGTGGCGCTGGACTGGTTCGCGCGCAGCACCCGCCGCGAAGACCTGCCGCTGCACGTGGATTTCGACAGCCTGAACCAGTCGCCCGACCAGCCCAACGTGGCGGTCGACATGCGCCGCATCCACCGGGTATGCGAGCAGCCGCTGCGCTTCACGATTCCCTCGGTGCTGGTGGTCGATTATTCGATGCCGCAGATGAATGGCGTGGAATTCTGCGAGGCGCTGCAGCACCTGCCGACGAAGAAGATCCTGTTTACCGGCGCGGCGGACGAGAAGATCGCGGTGGATGCGTTCAATCGCGGCCTGATCGACCGCTACATCAAGAAAAGCGACGACGACGCGCTCGACCGGCTGGAGGCTGAAATCGGCAACATGCAGCGCGCCTTCTTCCTCGACTACGCGCAAACGCTGGCCGACATGCTGGCCCTGCACGACTACAGTTTCCTGCGCTGCCAGGCCATGGCCGCGGTGGTACAGGAGCAGTACCGCCAGCATGGCTTCGTCGAACATTACCTTTATCCGGGCCCGGCCGGCATCCTGTTCTTCGACCGCTACGGCCGCGCCAAGCTGATGGTCGTCGAAACGGAACAGGGCATGTGCGCCCAGTACGAAGTGGCGCGCGACAACGATGCGCCGCACTCGCTGCTGCTGGCGCTGTCCGAACGGCGCGTGCTGCCGTTCTTTCCGCCCGGCGACGGCATGTATTCCACCGAAGCGGGCGACGAGTGGCACCGCCACTGCCGCGCGCCGCAAGTGTGCCTGGGCCGCGAAAAGTATTACTGGGCGCTGTTCGATTTTCCCGAGCATTACCTGGCCGCACCGCCGGCACCGTTCGAGCAGTTCCTGAATGCGCGGCAGGCCAGCGCCTACCTGGCGGCCTAGCCGCTTGCCTGGTGTCGGCCGGCGCTCAGGCTTCCCGCAGCGTCTGCAGCGGCGGCTGCCGCAACACGTTGCGCAGCCCCAGCCAGCCGCCCAGCGCGGCGCAGACGGCGCCCACCGCCACCCCGGCCAGCCACGCGGTGGGGCTGAACACCCAGTCGAACTTGAACTGGTAGGTTGCCAGGCCCCAGCCCATTGCCGCGGCGCCGGTGGCGGCCAGCAGCCCGGCCAGCGAGCCCACCAGCAGGAATTCGATCATCTGCGCGCGGGAGAGCTGGCGGCGGGTGGCGCCCAGGGCGCGCAGCAGGCCCGATTCGCGGGTGCGTTCATCCTGCGAACCCATCAGCGCCGCATACAGCACCAGCAGGCCGGAAGCGAGCGTGAAGCCGAACAGGAATTCCACCGCCTGGATCACCTGGTCGAGCACCGACTGGATCTGGCGCAGCACGCCGCCCACGTCCACCACGGTCAGGTTCGGATAGTCGCGCGACAGCTGGGTGCCCAGCGCGGTGGCTTGCTTCGGCAGGTGGAACGACGTGATCCATGTCTGCGGCGTTTCGGCCATCGCGCGCGGATTGATGATGACGAAGAAGTTCACCCGCATCGAGCCCCATTCGAGCTTGCGCAGGCTGGTGATCTTCGCTTCCACGGGCGAGCCGGCGATATCGAAGCGCATCGTGTCGCCCAGCTTCAGCCCCAGCGTTTTCGCCAGCCCTTCCTCGACGGATGCCTCGGCGCTGCCGGGCGCGTCGCTGAACCATGTGCCGGCGGTCAGCCGGTTCTGCGACGGCAGCTCGCTCATCGTCGACAGGTTGAATTCGCGCTCGGCCAGGTTGCGCGCCCGGCCTTCCGGATACGTGGCCGGCGTGATCGGCTTGCCGTTGACGGCGGTCAGGCGGCCGCGGATCATCGGATACAGCGGTGCTTCCAGGGCGCCGCCGGCGCGCAGCTTGCCGGCGATCTCGTCCTTCTGGTCCGGCTGGATGTTGATGATGAAGTGGTTCGGCGCATCCGGCGGCGTGGCACTGCGCCAGGAAGTCATCAGGTCGTCGCGCACGATCGTCAGCACCAGCAGCGCCATCAGGCCCAGCGCCAGCGACACCACCTGCACCACGGTGGCGCCCGGGCGCCGCTGCAGCGACGTGACGGCGAAGCGCCATGCCGGATGCCGCAACGACGTACGCAGCGACTTCAATGCCGCCAGGCCGCCGTAGCCGGCCAGCGCGAATACGCCGAACGCGCCGACGAAACCGAGCGCCGTATACAGTGCCAGCTTCAGGTCGCCGGCCTGCCACAGCAGCAGCACGACGAAGGCGGCAAGGCCGAGCCCGTAGGTGGCCAGCGCCATCGGCTGCGGCGGCGCCTGCTCGCGGCGGATCACGCGGTTGTGCGGCACGTTGCGCAGTTGCAGGATCGGCGGCAGCGCGAAGCCGGCCAGCAGCAGCATGCCGGTGGCCAGCCCCTGCAGGGCGGGCATGATCGAGACGGGCGGCAGATCGGCCTGCACCAGGCGGCCCAGCAGCTCGAGCAGCACGAAGTGGCTACCGAAGCCGACCAGCACGCCGATCACGCTGCCGGCCAGGCCCACCAGCAGGAATTCGATCAGGTAGATCGCCGTGACCTGATTCTGGGTCAGCCCCAGGCAGCGCAGCATCGCGCACGCATCGAGGTGGCGCAGCATGAAGCGGCGCGCCGCCATCGCCACCGCCACGGCGGCCAGCATCGCCGACAGCAGGCCGACCAGCGACAGGAAGCGGTCGGCCCGCTCCAGCGTCTCGCGCATTTCCGGGCGGCCTTCTTCCAGCGTGTCGATGCGGATGTTGCGTGCCTTGCCGGCATCGATCTCGCCGCGCAGCCAGTCGTTGAATTCCCTGACGGCGGCCCGCCCGTCCGGCCCCTGCCCCGCCGCCAGCAGGCGGTAGGTGACGCGCGAGCCGGTTTGCACCAGGTTGGTTTTCGCCAGCTCGTCGTGCCGCAGCATCACGCGCGGCGCGAAGTTGATGAAGCCGGTACCGCGGTCCGGCTCCGCGGCGATCAGCTGCGCGATGCGGAACGTGGCATCGCCCAGCCGCACGTTGTCGCCGATACGCGCATCCAGCGCGCGCAGCACGGCCACGTCGACCCACACGGTGCCCGGCGCGGGAATGTCGGGCGCCGGGGTGCCCACGTTCTCGTTCGCCTGGTCCGGATCGGTCGTCACCTTGACACGGCCGCGCAGCGGATAGCCGGCGCCGACCGCCTTCAGCGATGCCAGTACCGACTGCGCGGCGTCGCCCTCGCCGGCCTGCGCCATGCTGGGGAATACAGCCGTGTCGGCCAGCAGCAGGCCGCGGCGCGTGGCTTCACTGCGCCAGCTCGCGGCAAGCTGCTGGTCGCCGGCGATCACGAGGTCCGCACCGAGCAGCTGGTGGGCATCGCGGTTCAGGCCGGCGCGCAGCCGGTCGATGAAGAAGCCGGCCGACGACAGCGCGGCCACGGCAACGATCAGCGCGACCAGCAGGAAGCGCAGCTGGCCCGCGCGCCAGTCGCGCGCGGTCATGCGGAGGGCTTGAAGGAACATGATGTGTAGGTGGCTAGAATCCGAACCGCATGAGGACCGGTGCCGGACACATCCTGGTGCCGAGACCGGTTTCGATAATCAAACGACGTCGAAGGCCGCGAAATACGCGTCCACTTCGTCGAGGAACTTCTGCTTTTGCGCGGCCGGCAGGAACGAGGCGGCAAAGCCGTTCTTCGCCAGCTCGTGCGCATGCTGCAGCCCCAGCGGCAGCGAGTCGAACGCGGCCAGGAAGTTCTCGTTCAGGTAGCCGCCGAAGTAAGCCGGATCGTCCGAATTGATGGTGACGACCAGGCCGGCGTCGAGCAGGGTCAGCAGGTTGTGTTCGCCCATGTTGTCGAACACGCGCAGCTTGATGTTCGACAGCGGGCACACCGTCAGGGCCATTTTCTCGGCGGCCAGGCGGCGCGTCAGCGCGGCATCTTCCAGGCAGCGCACGCCGTGGTCGATGCGTTCGACGTGCAGCACGTCCAGCGCCGACCAGATGTATTCCGGCGGGCCTTCCTCGCCCGCATGCGCGACCAGGTGCAGGCCCAGTTCGCGGGCGCGCGCGAACACGCGCGCGAATTTTTCCGGCGGATGGCCGACCTCGGACGAATCGAGGCCCACGCCGATGAACTTGTCGCGGTACGGCAGCGCAGCCTCCAGCGTGGCGAGCGCGTCTTCTTCGGACAGGTGGCGCAGGAAGCACAGGATCAGCGTGGCGGACACCTCGCTGTCGGCGCACGCGCGATGGATGCCGTCGATTACGTCGCCGATCGGCACGCCGCGCGCGGTGTGCGTTTGCGGATCGAAGAAAATCTCGGTATGGCGCACGTGGTCGGCTTTCGCACGCTCCAGGTAGGCGGCCGTCATGTCGTAGAAATCCTGTTCCTTCAACAGCACGCTGGCGCCGGCATAGTAAATGTCCAGGAACGATTGCAGGTCCTGGAATGCATAGGCCGCGCGCAATGCGTCGACGGACGGATAAGCGAGCTGCACGCCATTGCGTTGCGCAAGCGCGAAAATCAGTTCCGGTTCCAGCGAACCCTCGATGTGGATGTGCAGTTCGGCTTTCGGCATGTTCTGCACGATATGGCGGATTTGAGTATTCATTACGGTCCTTTGTTCGCTGATAAGCCGCATCTTATCGCAAGATGAAATGTTTTTTCAGCTCCTGCTCTGGCGCACGGTTTACATGGTGTTCAGCACAGCTTGATCAACCATGCTACTGTGATGCAAAGCATGACGAAATTGGCAACAAAGCTGTGAGTGGCATCAAGCGTGCGCGTGTTTTCCCTTGTGAATCAGGGCTTTACCGATGAGATTTAGGATGTTGGATAATATTTTGACTTCCCTCACCATTAGCGCAATAATCGATTCCACAAGCGAATTTCACAATCGTAAGATGCGTTTCGGCGCAAACAGTTTCGACTCGAACATTCGCAAGCCGGCACCCTTCCACAGCGCGGCGCATAACAACTCGGCTCACGGCGCGCGCAATGCGTGCCACAGACAGAAGCCGACGGTATTCATTGACAATCAAGGAGCATCACCCAGGATCAGGCCGACAGCCTTGCACGACGACTGCCGACCACAGTAAGGGAAGCCCTGCATGACCGCCGCGCGCATCCGCCTGGATGGCGGCGCGGCAGCGATGGCGGACTTCCGTGACGAGTAGGTTTACATCAGAGGACACGCACATGACGATCTTTGACACTTACGCAGCACGGTACGAGCGCACCAAGGAAGAGGAAATGTCCCTCTCCGAGTATCTCCAGTTATGCAAGAAGGATCACCTGACCTATGCTTCGGCGGCGGAGCGCATGCTGGCCGCGATCGGTGAGCCGACCCTGGTCGACACGCGCAACGACACCCGGCTGTCACGCATCTTTGCCAACAAGGTCATCAAGATCTATCCCGCCTTCCGCGAGTTCTACGGCATGGAAGAAGTGATCGAGCAGGTGGTGTCCTATTTCCGCCATGCGGCCCAGGGGCTGGAAGAACGCAAGCAGATCCTGTATCTGCTGGGTCCGGTGGGGGGCGGCAAGTCATCGATCGCCGAAAAGCTCAAGTCGCTGATGGAACAGGTGCCGTTCTATTGCCTGAAGGGTTCGCCCGTCAACGAGTCGCCGCTCGGCCTGTTCAACGAAGCCGAGGATGGCGTGATCCTGGAAGAGGATTACGGCATTCCGCGCCGCTACCTGCGCAGCATTCCCAGCCCATGGGCGGTGAAGCGGCTGCATGAATATAACGGCGACATCAACCAGTTCCGCGTCGTCAAGCGCTACCCGTCGATCCTGAAGCAGATCGCCATCTCGAAAACCGAACCGGGCGACGAGAACAACCAGGACATCTCTTCGCTGGTCGGCAAGGTCGACATCCGCAAGCTCGAGGATTATGCGCAGGACGATCCGGATGCCTACAGCTATTCCGGCGGCCTGTGCCTGGCGAACCAGGGCCTGATGGAATTCGTGGAGATGTTCAAGGCGCCGATCAAGGTGCTGCACCCGCTGCTGACGGCCACGCAGGAAGGCAACTACAAGGGCACCGAAGGTTTCGGCGCGATCCCGTTCGACGGCGTGGTGCTGGCCCACTCGAACGAATCGGAGTGGAAGAGCTTCCGCAACAACCGCAACAACGAGGCGTTCCTGGACCGGATCTACATCGTCAAGGTGCCGTATTGCCTGCGCGTGTCGGACGAGGTGAAGATCTACGACAAGCTGCTGCGCAATTCCTCGCTGGCCGAGGCGCCGTGCGCGCCGGGCACGCTGCGCATGATGTCGCAGTTCGCCATCCTGTCGCGCCTGAAGGAACCGGAAAACTCCTCGATCTTCTCGAAGATGCTGGTCTACGATGGCGAGAACCTGAAGGATACCGACCCGAAGGCGAAGTCGATCCACGAATACGTCGACTATGCCGGCGTGGACGAAGGCATGAACGGCCTGTCGACCCGTTTCGCGTTCAAGATCCTGTCGAAGGTGTTCAACTTCGACTCGACCGAGGTGGCGGCCAACCCAGTGCACCTGTTGTACGTGCTCGAGCAGCAGGTGGAGCGCGAGCAGTTCCCGCCGGAGACCGAGCAAAAATACTTCTCCTATATTAAGGAGCACCTGGCGCAGCGCTACGTGGACTTCATCGGCAAGGAAATCCAGACCGCCTACCTGGAAAGCTATTCCGAATATGGCCAGAACATCTTCGACCGTTATGTGACGTTCGCCGACTTCTGGATCCAGGACCAGGAATACCGCGATCCGGATACCGGCGAAAGCTTCGACCGCGAATCGCTGAACGCCGAGCTGGAAAAGATCGAGAAGCCGGCCGGCATCAGCAATCCGAAGGATTTCCGCAACGAGATCGTGAACTTCGGCTTGCGCGCCCGCGCCAACAATGGCGGCAAGAACCCGGCCTGGACGTCGTACGAGAAATTCCGCACGGTGATCGAGAAGAAGATGTTCTCGAACACGGAAGAGCTGCTGCCGGTGATCTCGTTCAACGCCAAGGCGAGTGCCGAAGATGCCAACAAGCACGCCGACTTCGTGGCCCGGATGGTGGAAAAAGGCTACACCGCCAAGCAGGTCAGGCTGCTGTGCGAGTGGTATCTGCGTGTGCGGAAGTCGTCTTGAGGCTGTCGGTGCCATAATAAGGACGTAGCTCGCGCTGCCTTGCATCACCGGCGCTCGAGCCCGTCCTTACGGACATTTCGGGGGATTGTCTGACCGTCGCGAGCGGCAGCAGTTCGGGTCGAGGAACGGAACCGTACTCAAGTACGGTGAGTACCGGAGATCCCGAAATGCAACGCGCAGCAGGTCAGACAAGCCCCCACCAGGGGGGGTGATTTGAGTTATCTAATTGACAGACGGCTGCAGGGCAAGAACAAGTCCGCGGTGAACCGCGAACGGTTCCTGCGGCGCTACAAGGCCCAGATCAAGGACGCGGTCGGACGCGCCATCAAGGGCCGTTCGATCACCGACATCGAAAACGGCGAGAAGGTCTCGATTCCCGTCAAGGATGTCAACGAGCCCTCGTTCGGCCATGCCCATGGCGGCGTATGGGAAGTCGTCAATCCCGGCAACCAGGAATACCAGAAGGGCGACCAGATCGCCCGGCCGAAAGGCGGCGGCGGTTCCGGCCGCGGCAAGGCAGGCAACAGCGACCAGACCAGCGAGGATGACTTCATCTTCGAGCTGTCGCGCGAAGAATTCATGAATTATTTCTTTGAAGACCTCGAGCTGCCGAACCTGGTCAAGACGCAATTGACCGCCACCACCGATTTCAAGAGCCAGCGCGCCGGCTATACCGTGTCCGGCACGCCCAGCAATATCCATGTGCTGCGCTCGCTGCGCGGCGCACTGGGGCGGCGCATCGCCGTGGGCGGCCCGTCGCGCAAGGCGCTGGCCGAAGCGGAGCTGGAACTGGAAACCCTGCTGCTGGCCGACGTGCCGCTGGACGATTACCGTGTCGTCGAGCTGAAAAAGCGCATCCATCACCTGCACACCAAGCTGCTGGCGATTCCGTACATCGACCCGTTCGACCTGCGCTACAGCAACCGCATCAAGATTCCCAAGCCGATGACGCAGGCGGTGATGTTCTGCATCATGGACGTGTCGGGCTCGATGGATGAACAGCGCAAGGACACGGCGAAACGCTTCTTCATCCTGCTGTACCTGTTCCTGAAACGGGTCTACGACAAGATCGAGGTCGTCTTCATCCGCCACCACACGGCGGCGGCCGAGGTCGATGAGCACGAGTTTTTCCACTCGCGCGAGTCCGGCGGTACGGTGGTGTCGTCGGCGCTGAACCTGCTGAACAAGATCATCGACGAACGCTACGGCGCCGGCCAGTGGAACAGCTACGTGGCGCAGGCATCGGACGGCGACAACTGGGATAACGATTCGGTGCTGTGCCGCCAGCTGCTGACCAACACGATCATGCCGAAGGTGCAGTACTACACCTATGTGGAAATCACCGATGGTCCGCCACAGAATTTGTGGGAGCAATATGCGCAGGTGCCCGAGATCCACCGTCACTTCGCCATGCAGAAAATAGTCACGCCGGCCGATATCTACCCGGTGTTCCGCGAACTGTTCAAGAAGCAGCCCAAATAAATGAACCAGATGATGAAGCGACCGCCCCACCCGCGCGCGCTGCCGGAACAGTCGGAATGGACATTCGAGCTGATCGAGCAGGCGCACGAGGAAATCAAGCGCGTGGCCGAAAGTTTCGGCCTCGACACGTACCCGAACCAGCTGGAGATCATCACGGCCGAGCAGATGATGGATGCGTACACGTCCGTCGGCATGCCCGTGTCGTACAGCCACTGGTCGTTCGGCAAGCACTTCCTGTCCACCGAAAAAGGCTACAAGCGTGGCCAGATGGGCCTGGCCTACGAAATCGTCATCAACAGCAATCCCTGCATCGCCTACCTGATGGAAGAGAACAGCCTGACGATGCAGGCGCTGGTGATCGCGCACGCCGCCTACGGCCATAATTCCTTCTTCAAGGGTAATTACCTGTTCCGCACGTGGACCGATGCGGAAGCGATCATCGATTACATGGTGTTCGCCAAGAACTACATCGCCGAGTGCGAACAGCGGCACGGCATCGATGCCGTCGAGCTGCTGCTCGATTCCTGCCATGCGATCCAGAACTATGGCGTCGACCGCTACAAGCGGCCGGCCAAGCTGTCGCTGGCGCAGGAGCAGCGGCGCCAGAAGGAACGCGAAGCCTACCTGCAATCGCAGATCAATGAACTGTGGCGCACGTTGCCGCGCAAGGCCGAAGAAGAAACGGTGGCGCATGCACCCACCCGCTTCCCGCCCGAGCCCGAGGAAAACCTGCTGTACTTTATCGAGAAGTACGCGCCGCTGCTGGAACCATGGCAGCGCGAGCTGGTACGCATCGTGCGCAAGATCTCGCAATACTTCTACCCGCAGCGGCAAACCCAGGTAATGAACGAAGGCTGGGCCACGTTCTGGCACTACACCATCCTGAACCAGCTGTATGACGAAGGCGTGATCGGCGACGGCTTCATGATGGAATTCCTGAAGAGCCATACCAACGTGGTCTACCAGCCGCCGGTGCACAGCCCCTATTACAACGGCATCAATCCATATGCGCTGGGTTTCGCGATGATGACGGACATTCGCCGCATCTGCGAGAACCCGACAGCCGAGGACCGGGAATGGTTCCCGGACATCGCCGGCAGCGACTGGAAGCAAACGCTGCAATTCGCGATGCGCAACTTCAAGGATGAAAGCTTCATTGCCCAATACCTGTCGCCGCGCCTGATCCGGGAATTTCATTTCTTCGCGGTGCTGGACGACGACCGCAACGAGAAGCTGTCGGTCTCCGCCATCCACGATGAAATGGGTTACCGTTACGTGCGCCAGCAGCTGGCCGACCAGTACAACCTGGGCAATCGCGAACCGAATATCCAGGTCTGGTCGGTCAACACGCGGGACGACCGTGCGCTGACCTTGCGGCACACCCAGTTCAACCGCCGCCCCCTGAACCAGCAGGCACACGAGGTGCTCAAGCACGTCGCGCGGCTATGGGGCTTCGACGTTCACCTCGATACCGTTTCTCCCGAAGGCAAGTTGATCAGTACGCTGGAATGCAAGCGGGAAAAGCGCGGGCGCGTGATCTGATCCTGATCCGCGCCTGATCGGTTCCTTCCATGCATCTCAGCCGGCGCTCCCGGTCAGCCGATTGGCTGGCCGGAAGCGCCGTTCTTTTCCATGCCGGCCGGTATCCAGCGGTTTCGGCGCCATTCCTTGCCCCTGCTTCCCCTTCTTTCGTGAATGCCGCGTGATTCGCAGCGGCCGGTCTGCCACCGTTCTCCACCCGGCTTTCCGGGAGCCACCGGCACATCTCCCCGCGCCGGCATTCTCGCCTCTCTTCAGCCCAGCGACTGGTCTGACCACCTTGACAGACCGGCTGGACCGGACCTACATTTCGCTGCTGTCCCGCTATATTTTCTGTAGTGAACTTTCAAGCTTGTTTTTTTTGCACGCGGATGTTCTACGAAGCCGTAAATTGCTTATACTGAACATACAAAGGTACCGCTCCCATTTTTAACAAATTGCAATTTTCGGTACCAAATTTTACATTGCTCGAAGGGAGGAAAGCGCGCAGAAAATTCTGTTTTTTTCGCATTTGGAAAACTTCATGGCACTGGTTGCGCGGCTTGCACAGCGATGGTCAGCGGTGCCCTGGAACGGACGCCAGATTGGTGCGGACATGCAGCTAAGGGCATGAAATTTAACCAGTTTTTTGAGCCCAAAATTCTATGTACAATGAAGAATTCGTATGTATAATTCGCCGACGTCCCGGATGCGGCTGTAGCTTTGTGTCGCTATTTTGGGGTTCAAGTAGAGTAGGTATTGGAGAAAGCAGGCATGAATTTTAGTGATAACGGGAAGGTCAAAAAGAACTATACCGGCATCGTGGTAGTGGTTGCTTTGCACATCGTCGCTGGTTATGCAATGGTGTCGGGCATGGGCAAACGGATCGTCACTAAAATGATCGAGCCGGTTGAAACCAAGATCATCGAAGAGGTCGCTCCACCACCACCGAAGGAGCTGCCACCACCGCCTCCGCCGCCGGAAATGAAAGCACCGCCGCCGCCGTTCATTCCGCCAGTCGAAGTGAATGTGCAGCAGCCGCCGCCTCAGCAGAACGTGATCGCCAACACGACCCAGCAAAAGCCGGCAACGACCGAGCTGGCGAAACCGGCACCACCGGCACCGCCTGCGCCGCCGGCACCTCCGGCCCAGTCCGTACGTATTCCTGCAGTGGCTGACTTCAGCACCTGCGCGAAACCGGAATGGCCGAAGTCGTCGCTGCGTAACGAAGAAACCGGTACGGTAACCCTGTCGTTCCTGATCGGAGTCGATGGCCGCGTGGCTGATTCCAAGATCGTGAAATCCAGTGGTTTCAGGGATCTCGACAAGGCCGCCGTGAATGGTATCGGCAAGTGCAAGTTCAAGCCGACGATGGTCGATGGCAAGCCAGAACAAGCGTGGATGCAAATGCAATACGTCTGGACGCTGGAATAACCCGAGACAAAGTCTCATTTAGCAAGATTCGTTGTCGTTACGTTCAGCGAACTGATCTTTTATCAATTTGGAGGAAGCATGTTTAAGAATACCCGTTTGTCCGCTGTACTGGCCGCTGTGCTGTTCTCGGTGACCGCAGCAACCGCCCTGGTGAGCGCGCCGGCCATGGCCGACGCACCAGCCCCGGCAGCCGCGGATGCGCCTGCAGCGCCGGCAGCGGATGCGGCAGCAGCACCAGCAGCCGATGCAGCAGCACCGGCAGCCGACGCAGCAGCACCTGCTGCCGACGCAGCACCGGCAGCTGGCGGCCATGGCGCCACGGAAGAAGTGGAAAACCCATTCGGCTTCAAGGCAGCATGGGAATCCGGCCCTGTTGCCAAAGGCACCATCATCATCATGTCGATCATGTCGATCGGCTCGTGGTACATCATCATCACCAAGCTGCTGGACCAGATGAAGATCATGCGTCAAGCACGTGAAGCCACTGCCAAGTTCTGGAAGGCTTCGTCGATCGCCGCCGGCACCAGCACCCTGGCCGAAGGCTCGCCATTCCGCTTCATCGCTGAAACCGGCACCAAGGCTTCCGCTCACCACGACGGCGCCCTGCTGGAGCAGATCGACCTGTCGACCTGGGTGACGATGTCGATCCAGCGTTCGGTGGACAAAGTGCAATCGCGCCTCCAAGATGGCCTGTCGTTCCTGGCAACCGTGGGTTCGACCGCACCGTTCATCGGTCTGTTCGGTACGGTGTGGGGTATTTACGGTGCACTGACCGCCATCGGCATGACCGGTAACGCATCGATCGACAAGGTTGCAGGTCCAGTCGGTGAAGCACTGATCATGACGGCATTCGGTCTGGCAGTCGCAGTTCCGGCCGTTCTGGGCTACAACTGGCTGGTGCGTCGTAACAAGTCCGCAATGGAAGAAGTGCGTACCTTCGCTGCTGACGTGCACTCGGTGCTGATCTCCGGCGCGATGTCCACCGCTGACTCCGCTACTCGTGCGAAAAAAGTAGGCTAATACCATGTCGATGTCCGTAGGCTCCGATAGCGGAGGCGAAGACCAGGTAATGTCGGAGATCAACACGACGCCCCTCGTGGACATCATGTTGGTTCTCCTGATCATCTTCCTGATTACTAGCCCGGTCGTTCTCAAACTGCAGAAAATCACGCTGCCGTCGGAGATCAACCAGGCGATCCAAACGAAGCCGGAAAATGTCAACATCGTCGTCAACAAGGACGGTGACATCTACTGGAATCAGAAGAAAATGGCGGACACCAATGAGTTGTTCGATTTTCTGAAGGTCGAGGCCGTGAAGGTGCCGCAACCCGAAGTGCACGTGCGTGGCGATAAAGAAGCCAAGTACGAGTCGATCGGCCGCGTGATCTTCACGACCCAGCGTGCTGGCATCCAGAAGGTTGGTTTCATTACCGAACCGCCTGACAAGATGTAAGGCCCCTGCCCGGCCGGCCAGGTTATCGACCGGCCGGGCAGTCTTTGAAAAAGGAACACACCCATGAGTATGAATGTCGGTTCGGGCAGCGCCGCTCCCAATGCGGATCCGGAACCAATGATGGAAATGAACATGACACCGCTCATCGACGTGATGCTGGTGCTGATCATTATGCTGATTATTACGATCCCGAAAGCAAACCACTCGGTGAACCTGAACATGCCGGTCGGTACGCCGCCGCCATCGACGGTGGAGCCGGTGGTCGTGACGATCGACGTGGACTTCGACGGTACGATCCTGTGGGATGGCCAGACCGTTCCGGATCGCGCAACGCTGGAGCAGAAACTGATGAACGTGGCGGCACAGGCTGATCAGCCGGAAGTGCACCTGCGTCCCAACAAGCTGGTCGAGTACAACGCCGTTGCAGGTGTGATGGCTTCGGCCCAGCGCCTGGGCGTGACGAAGATCGGCCTCGTCGGCAACGAGCAGTTCCAGTAAGAGTATTTACCTGGACAGTTTCGATTCCGGCAAAAAAAGATCGCGGTACTTCGGTACCGCGATTTTTGTAAGTACGGGTAACTTTTGAAACTCAGGAGTACGGCTCTTTATTTTCCACGATAGGCAGGTTATCCTGCCTATTCTTGTTTTTTGATGAAAGATACCTCGCTTATGTCCAAGTTCCGTCTCGCCCATCTCGGCCTGGTAATGGCCGCCGTCGGCTTTACCGCTGCAGCTCCCATGGCTGGCCTGGTGTCCGCTGCCCATGCTGCCGATACGGTCCGTGCCGAAGTGGGCAAACCATTGCAGGAAGCGCAGCGCCTGCTCGGCAGCGGCAAGGCCCGCGAAGCCGTGGCCAAGCTGAAGGATGCCGATGCCGTCGGCAACAAGACCGAATTCGAGAAATACCAGATCGAGCGCGTGCGCGCCGCCGCCGCCTCCACCGCCGGCGATACGCCGACCGCTATCAGGGCATTTGAAACCCTGATCGCTTCGGGCCGCCTGTCGGCTTCCGAAAAAGGCAAGTTTCAGGAAGGCCTGGCCGGCATGTACTACCGCGCCAAGGATTATCCGAAAGCGATCACGGCGATCCAGGGCGTGCTGAAGGACAACCCGAACAACACCACGATGCAGCAGCTGCTGACGCAGACCTACTTCATCAGCGGCCGCTACAACGAAGCCGCCGCCGCGCTCAAGTCGGGCAAGCAGTCCGAGGAAAGCCTGCAGATGCTGGCCAACATCCAGCTGAAGCAGAACGACAAGGCCGGCTACGTGCAGACCATCGAAAAACTGGCCGGCAGCTACCCGAAAGCCAGCTACTGGGCCGACCTGCTGAACCGCGTGCAGGGCAAGCCGGGCTTCTCGCGCACGCTGGGCCTGGACCTGATGCGCCTGCGCCTGACCATGGGCCAGCTGACCAAGCCTTCCGAGTACATGGAAATGGCCCAGCTGGCACTGCAAGCCGGCAATGCACCTGAAGCGATCAAGATCATCGACGAGGGCTACAAGAAAGGCGCACTGGGCACCGGTACCGACGCGGCCCGTCACCAGCGCCTGAAAGACCTGGCCAACAAGACCCTGGCCGACAATACCGCCGCCCAGGCGACGCATCAGGCTACCCTGATCAAGGAAAAGGATGCCGACGGCCTGTTCAACATGGGTTATGCGATGGTTTCCGCGGGCAAGGCCAGCGAAGGCATCGCGCTGATGGACCAGGCGATGACGTTCGGCACGGCACGCCGTCCGGAAGAGATGAAGCTGCACTATGGCATCGCGCTGTTCAACGCCGGCAAGAAGCAGCAGGCGCTGACGGCACTGAAGAGCGTCAAGGGCACCGCCGGCGAATCCGACCTGGCGCGCTACTGGACGCTGTACATCAACAATCCGAAAGTGTCCGCGTAATCCGCACCACTTTCGCATCAGAAGCGCCGTCCTGCTTGCAGGCGGCGCTTTTTTGCTTTGGCGCGTCCGGGCCGTGCGCTGCGGCATTTCCCATGTGAATTTGTAAAACCGCCGTATAATCCCTGGTTCAGGCAAAAGATTTCAACTCCATGAAGGTATTTCGCGGACTTCCCAACGCAGCGTCGCGTGCGCCCTGCGCCCTCACGATCGGCAATTTCGACGGCGTCCACCGTGGACACCAGGCATTGCTGGCTCACGTCCGTACCGCCGCCAACCGCCTCGGCCTGGAAGCGGCCGTGATGACGTTCGAGCCGCACCCGCGCGAGTTCTTTGCCCACAAGATGAAAGACCTGGCAAAGGCGCCGCCGCGCATCGCCAACCTGCGCGACAAGCTGGCTTCGCTCGACGCCAACGGCATCGACCGCGTCATCGTCGAACATTTCTCCGACAGCTTCGCCGCCCTTACCCCGCAGGAGTTCACCGAACGGGTGCTGGTCGACGGCCTGCACGTCAAGTGGCTGATGGTCGGCGACGACTTCTGCTATGGCGCGCGGCGCGCCGGCAACGTGCAGCTGCTGCAGGAAGCGGGCGAGCGCTACGGCTTCCATGTCGAAACGCTGCCGACGGTAATGAACGGCAGCACGCGCATCTCCAGTTCCGCGGTGCGCTCGGCGCTGGCCGAAGGCGATTTCTCCCAGGCCGAACAGTTGCTGGGCCATCCGTATGCGATTTCAGGCCATGTGGTTCACGGCCAGAAACTGGGCCGGACGCTGGGCTACCCTACGCTGAACCTGCGCGTGCCGCACCGCCCGGCCCTGTCCGGTATCTTCATCGTGCAGGTGCACGGCATCGCCGATGGGCCGCTGCCGGCCGTGGCCAGCCTGGGCGTGCGCCCGACGGTGGAAGACGCCGGCCGCGTGCTGCTCGAGGTGCACATCTTCGATTTCGCCGCCAGTTTGTATGGCCAGCGCGTCAAAGTCGAGTTTCTGCACAAGATCCGCGACGAGGAAAAGTTCGTCGACCTGCCGACCCTGACCGAGGCAATCGACCGCGACGCCGCACAGGCGCGGGCATACTTCCGCGAACGCAGCGGCGCCATGACCGCCACTGACCGAATTTGAGTGCCGGCGACCTGCCCTGCAGCGCTGGCCTCCCTTGCGCCGTCACTCACCCGACGCTACTGAACCGAATTACTCCATAAAGAATCACCATGTCCGAAAAACCAAAAAAGGCCGACAGCAAGGCCCCTAGCAAATACCCGGTCAACATGACCGAAACCCCGTTCCCGATGCGTGGCGACCTGGCCAAGCGCGAGCCGAACTGGGTCCAGCAATGGCAGGACAAGAAGGTCTACCAGCGCATCCGCAAGGCCGCCAAGGGCCGCCCGAAATTCGTGCTGCACGACGGCCCGCCCTACGCGAACGGCGATATCCACCTGGGCCACGCCGTCAACAAGATCCTGAAGGACATCGTGGTCAAGTCGCGCACGATGGCCGGCTTCGACGCGCCCTATGTGCCGGGCTGGGACTGCCACGGCATGCCGATCGAGATCCAGATCGAAAAACTGTACGGCAAGAACCTGCCGACCGCCGAAGTGCTGACCAAGGCGCGCGCCTATGCGCTCGAGCAGATCGACCGCCAGCGCGCCGGCTTCATCCGCCTGGGCGTGCTGGGCGAGTGGGACAACCCCTACCTGACCATGGCCTACGGTAACGAGGCCGACGAGCTGCGCGCGCTGGGCAAGCTGCTGGAAAAGGGCTACGTGTACCGCGGACTGAAGCCGGTGAACTGGTGCTTCGACTGCGGCTCGGCACTGGCCGAAGCGGAAGTGGAATACCAGGACAAGCGCGATCCGGCGATCGACGTGGGCTTCCCGTTTGCGGAGCACGACAAGATCGCTGCGGCATTCGGCCTGCCGGCTTTGCCGACGCAGACCGGTTTCGTCAACATCTGGACCACCACGCCATGGACGATCCCGTCGAACCAGGCGCTGAACGTGCACCCGGAAGTGACCTACGCGCTGGTGGAAACGTCGCGCGACGCCGATGGCGCACCATCGCCGCTGCTGCTGATCCTGGCCCAGGACCTGGTCGAGGCGGCACTGCAGCGCTACAAGCTCGAAGGCAAGGTCATCGCCACCACGGTCGGCGCGAAGCTGGAGAACATCCGCTTCAAGCACCCGCTGCACGCGCGCGATGCGTTCTACGACCGCTACTCGCCGGTCTACCTGGCCGACTACGTGACGACCGATTCCGGCACCGGCATCGTGCACTCCGCGCCGGCCTATGGCCTGGAAGACTTCGTGTCGTGCCGCCAGCATGGCATGAAGGATGACGAGATCCTGACCCCGGTGATGGGCGACGGCAAATACGTGTCGACGCTGCCGCTGTTCGGCGGCCTGACGATCTGGGAAGCGTCCAAGCCGATCTGCGAGGCGCTGCGCGAAGCGGGCGCGCTGTTCGAACTGAAGATGTTCGACCACAGCTACATGCACTGCTGGCGCCACAAGACGCCGATCGTCTACCGCGCCACGTCGCAATGGTTCGCCGGCATGGACGTGCAGCCGATCGACGGCGGCTCGACCTTGCGCGAGACGGCGCTGGAAGGCATCGCCGAGACGCAGTTCTTCCCCGACTGGGGCAAGGCGCGCCTGCACGGCATGATCGCCAACCGCCCGGACTGGACGCTGTCGCGCCAGCGCCAATGGGGCGTGCCGATGGCCTTCTTCGTGCACAAGGAAACCGGCGAGCTGCACCCGCGCACGCCGGAGCTGCTGGAACAGGTGGCGCAGCGCATCCAGAAGGGCGGCATCGACGCCTGGCTCGCGCTCGACCCGCAGGAAATCCTGGGCGACGACGCGGCGAACTACGTGAAGAACAAGGACACGCTGGACGTGTGGTTCGATTCCGGCATCACGCACCAGACGGTGCTGCGCGGCTCGCATGCCGAACAGTCGCACTTCCCGGCCGACCTGTACCTGGAAGGCTCGGACCAGCACCGCGGCTGGTTCCACTCGTCGCTGCTGACGTCGTCGATGCTCAATGGCCGCCCGCCGTACAAGGCGCTGCTGACGCACGGCTTCACCGTCGACGGCGAAGGCAAGAAGATGTCGAAGTCGCTGGGCAATACGCTGGCGCCGCAAAAGATCTCCGACACGCTGGGCGCCGACATCCTGCGCCTGTGGGTCGCCTCGACCGACTACACCGGCGAGCTGTCGATCTCGGACGAGATCCTCAAGCGCGTGACCGAATCGTACCGCCGCCTGCGCAATACGCTGCGCTTCCTGCTGGCCAATACGTCCGACTTCGATCCGAAGGCGAACGCCGTGCCGATGGCGGAGCTGCTCGAAACGGACCGCTACGCGCTGGCCAACCTGGCCGTGCTGCAGGCCACGGTGGAAAAGCACTACGAGCAATATGAATTCCATCCGGTCGTGTCGAAGCTGCAGAACTACTGCTCGGAAGACCTGGGCGGCTTCTACCTCGACATCCTGAAGGACCGCCTGTACACGACGGCCGTCGATTCGACGGCACGCCGCTCGGCGCAGACCGCGCTGTGGCACATCACGCAAAGCCTGCTGCGCATGCTGGCGCCGGTGCTGCCGTTCACCGTAGAGGAAGCCTGGGCCGTGTTTGCCGCCGGCGAGCAATTCACCGCCAGCGACGAGACGATCTATACGCAGACCTTCTGGCAACTGCCGGCCGTGGCGGATGCCGAAACCCTGCTGGCCAAGTACGCGACGATCCTGTCGGTGCGCGCGGAGGTCACCAAGCAGCTGGAAGACCTGCGCACCTCCGGCGCAATCGGCTCGTCGCTGCAGGCCGAACTGGAAATCAAGGCGGCCGGCGACAAGTTCCGTGCCCTGGCCAGCCTGGACGACGATCTGAAATTCGTCTTCATCACGTCGCTGGCGCAAGCCGTCGAAGTGGCGAACGAAGCCGACGAAGCGGTGACGGTGGCCGCCTCGACCGCGGAAAAATGCGAACGCTGCTGGCACTACCGCGCCGACGTGGGCGCGCACGCCGAGCACCCCACGCTGTGCGGCCGCTGCCACAGCAACCTGTTCGGCGCCGGCGAAACCCGCCGCTACGCCTGATCCATACCCCAAAACCGGTGACAGGCACCTATTTTCCTGAAACATTTCAAGAAAAATGGTGCCTGTCACCGGTTTTCCTGGAACGGATCTGGCGCTCGCCGCACAACTGACAACCGGTGACAGGCTCCAATTAATTTGAAACATTTCTTAAGAACCGGAGCCTGTCACCGGTTTTTCTGGAATATTTCAGCCGGTACCACGGACCCGACAAGACCAATGGCAAAATCCAAGAAAACCTTCTCCAGCAAACCTTCCGGCGGCGGCATGGCACCGTGGCTCGGCATCGCCGCCATCATCATCCTGGTCGACCAGCTGACCAAGATCACCATCGAAAAGCTGTTCGCCTATGGCGAGGAGCTGTACGTCACCAGTTTCTTCAACCTGGTGCTGGCATATAACAAGGGCGCGGCCTTCAGCTTCCTGTCCGACCAGGGCGGCTGGCAACGCTATTTCTTCACCGCGATCGGCATCGGCGCGGCGCTGTTCATCGTCTACCTGCTGAAGAAGCACGCGGCCCAGAGGCTGTTCTGCTGGTCGATGGCGCTGATCCTGGGCGGCGCCGTCGGCAACGTGATCGACCGCCTGGTGCATGGCCACGTGATCGACTTCCTCGATTTCCACTGGCGCGGCATCGGCCATTTCCCGGCCTTCAACGTGGCCGACACGGCGATCTGCATCGGTGCCGCGCTGCTCGTCCTCGACGAACTGCGGCGCGTGAACAAGTGACGCACATCCATCCAGGCAAGGGAGCAGCAGCATGGAACTGACCGGCAAGAAGATCGTCCTCGGCCTGTCCGGCGGGGTGGCATGCTACAAGGCGGCGGAACTGTGCCGCGCACTGACGAAGGAAGGCGCCTCGGTGCAGGTCGTGATGACCGATGCGGCCACCCATTTCATCACGCCGGTGACGATGCAGGCGCTGTCCGGCAAGCCCGTCTACACGGACCAGTGGGACGCGCGGGTCGGCAACAACATGGCGCACATCGATGTCACGCGCAATGCCGACGCGATCGTCATCGCGCCCTGCTCCGCCGACTTCATTCGCAAGCTGGCGCACGGCGCCTGCGACGACCTGCTGTCGACGATGTGCGTGGCCCGCCCGCGCCACGTCCCGCTGCTGGTGGCGCCGGCGATGAACGTGGAGATGTGGACCAACCCCGCCACCATGCGCAATGCCGCGCAGTTGCGCGAAGACGGCATCCGCATCCTCGGCCCGGCGGCGGGCGAACAGGCTTGCGGCGAAGTGGGCATGGGCCGCATGCTCGAAGCCGAACAGCTGCTCGAAGAGATCGTGGCGGCGTTCCAGCCGAAGCTCATGGCCGGCAAGCGCATCCTGATCACGGCCGGCCCCACGTTCGAGGCGATCGACCCGGTGCGCGGCATCACCAACCTGTCGTCCGGGAAGATGGGCTACGCGGTGGCGCGCGCCGCGCGCGAAGCCGGCGCCGAGGTCACGCTGGTCTCCGGGCCGACCGCGCTGCCGACACCCCATGGCGTCACCCGCATCGACGTGCAAAGCGCGCAGCAGATGATGGATGCGGTAAACCGCACGATCGACGGCCAGCACATATTCATCGCGGTGGCCGCGGTGGCGGACTGGCGGGTAGTCAATCCCAGCACGCAGAAGGTCAAGAAGACCGAAGGCGGCGCGGCAGGCGCGAAAGGCCCCGAGCTGCAGTTCGAGCAGAATCCGGACATCCTCGCCACCATCGCCGCACGCACGACGCTGGCCGGCCACCCTTACTGCGTGGGCTTTGCCGCCGAATCGGAGAACCTGCTCGAATATGGCTCGGCCAAGCGCGAGCGCAAGGGCATTCCTCTCCTGGTCGGCAACATCGGCCACCACACCTTCGGCCAGGACGACAACACGATCGTGCTGTTCGACGAGCATGGCCACACGATCCTGCCGCAGGCACCGAAACTGACGCTGGCACGCCAGCTGATCTCCGAAATCTCGAAACGCACTAGCAAGCACTCGCTGTTCCAATAACATGAAAACCATCGACGTAAAAATCCTCGACCCGCGCATGCACGACCTGATGCCGGCCTACGCCACGCCCGGCAGCGCCGGCCTCGACCTGCGCGCCTGCATCGACGCACCGCTGACGATCGATCCTGGCCAGACCGTGCTGGTACCCACCGGCCTGGCCATCCATATCGCCGATCCCGGCTATGCGGCAATGATCCTGCCGCGCAGCGGCATGGGCCACAAGAACGGCATTGTTCTGGGGAATCTGGTAGGCTTGATCGACTCCGACTACCAGGGCCAGCTGATGGTCTCGACGTGGAACCGGGGCCAGAATGCTTTCACGCTGCAAGCAATGGAACGCCTGGCCCAGCTGATCGTCGTGCCCGTGCTGCAGGTGGGCTTCAACGTGGTGGAGGAATTCGGTGCCAGCGAACGGGGCGAAGGAGGCTTCGGCAGCACCGGCAAGCATTAAGCATAACCAGGAAGGAAATATGGCAGGAACCGTCGCAACCGTCAGCGCAACTTCGCACCCCTCTTCATTCCCACTCGCGCGGCCCGGCATGCTGCTGGCGTCGATAGCGACAGCCCTGCTGCTGTCGGCCTGCGCGACGCCGCCGGCTTCCTCGCCCCGTTCCACCGCCCCCGTCCAGCCGGCGCAAGCCGACGAAGCGACGCCCGTCACGCCGCGCATGCAGGCCGCGCGCGCGGCGCTGGACACCATGGTCACCCAGCAGGACCGCCTGTACCGCGTCGCCGCGCCGCTGCTGATCAATAACGTCGACCTGTGCCGCACCGCGGCACGCGGCCTGCTGGGCTTCACGGCAAAGAACAAATGGTCTTACCCGGGCGAGTACGCGGATGCCGCGGCCGCCGTGCTGGGTTACGACGATGCGCTGCGCGTTTCCGGCGTGCTGGCCGGCAGCGGTGCGGCACGCGCCGGCCTGCGCAAGGGCGACCTGCTGGTGGCCGCCGAGGGCAAGGCGCTGCCCACCGGCCAGGGTGCCGAAACGGCCGCCTCCGGGGTATTCGCGCCACTGGTTTCGGGCCGCACGCAACTGTCGATGACGATCGGCCGCGATGGCAGGACGCAGGTGCTGAAAGTGCCCGTCACGCGCGCCTGCGCGATGCGTGTGGACCTGGGCAATGCCGACAACGTGAATTCCTATGCGGACGGCGGCCGTATCGCCGTCACGCGCGGCATGATCAATTTCGCCGCCGGCGACGAAGCGATCGCCTACGTGCTGGCCAAGGACATCGCCCACAACGTGCTGGGCCACGCCGCGGTGGCGCGCAATACGGCCGCCGTGTCAGCCATCATCGACAACGTCACGCGCGTGCAGCCTGACCAGACGCAACTGGCAGGCACCGGCAACGTCAAGCCGCTGGCGGCCAACCTGGAAGTGGCGGCGGATACGCTGGCGCTGTACATGCTGGCCCGCGCCGGTTACGGCATCGAGCGCTACAAGGCGTTCTGGCAGCGCCTGGCGGCGCAGTATCCGGCATCGGTTCCGAACGGCTACATGGCGGTGCATCCGAACCTGGCGCCCAGGCTGGCCGCTATCGACAGGGTGGCGGCCGACATCAAGGCCAAGCAGGCGGCCAGGAAGCCGCTGGTGCCGTGATGCCGCGTGCTACCGCGCCGGTGCTGGGCATGCTGTGCATGTTGTGCATGTTGTGTGCATTGCCCGCGCCGGCGCACGCCGCGACGTGGACAAAGGCCGGCAGCACGAAGGACAGCCGGGTGTACATCGACAAGGCGTCGATCAGGAAGGACGACGGCGGGCGCCGCGCCTGGACGCTCGAATCGTTCGGCAAGCCGCAAACCGCGCCGGACGGCAAGCAGTACCTGTCCGTCAAGGCGCTGCACCTGTACGACTGCACCGAGCGCAGCGTGACGCTGCAATCGCAGACCTTCTTCCCCGAGGCGATGGCGAAGGGCGAGGCGGTCGGCACCTACAAGTTCGAAGCCTTCGATGCCGAGCAGGTGGCGGCGGGCAGCCGCTACGACGCGGCGATGAACGCCGTTTGCGGCAAGAAGAAGGCAGCAATGGCGCCGGCGGCAAAAACCGCGCCGTAGTATAGTCCGGCCATGGACAGTATCGATCTCGAAGTACTCAAGACCAGTGCCGCGTGGATCGCGGCCGGACACCGCTGCGAACTCGTCACCGTGATCCGCACGTGGGGCTCGAGCCCGCGCCCGGTCGGCGCCACGCTCGCCATCTGCGACGACGGCCGCGTCGTCGGTTCCGTTTCCGGCGGCTGCATCGAGGATGACCTGATCGACCGCGTGCGGCGCGAAGGCATCACCCGCGAACTGCCGGAAATCGTCAGCTACGGCATCACCGCCGACGAAGCGCACCGCTTCGGACTGCCGTGCGGCGGCACCATCGAACTGGCCCTCGAACCGCTGTCGGCGGCAAGCCGCATCGCCGAGCTGCTCGACCGGCTGGAACAGCACCAGCTGGTGGAGCGGCGCCTCGACCTGCGCACCGGCGCCGTGCGGCTCGACCGGGCCGTCGCCGGCAACGTGCTGACCCGTACGGACGACGCACTGATCACCCAGCATGGCCCGCGCTGGCGGCTGCTGATCATCGGCGCCGGGCAACTGTCGCGCTTCGTCGCGCAGATCGCCACCGCGATGGATTACCACGTCACCGTCTGCGACCCGCGCGAGGAATACCGCGCCGGCTGGACACTGCCCGACGTGCGCCTGGTACACGCGATGCCGGACGACCTGGTCATCGACATGCAGCTGGACCGGCGCAGCGCCGTGATCGCGCTGACCCACGACCCGAAGCTGGACGACCTGGCCTTGATGGAAGCACTGAAATCCGAAGCGTTCTACGTCGGCGCGATCGGCTCGCGCGCCAACAACGCGAAACGGCGCGAGCGGCTGCTGCAGTTCGACCTGACCGAAGCGCAACTGCAACGGCTGCATGGGCCGGTTGGCCTGTACATCGGCAGCAAGACGCCATCCGAGATCGCCATTTCGATCCTGGCCGAGATGACGGCGGTGAAGAACGGCGTGCCGTCGTCGCTGCAGGTCAACCACGCCGCTGCGCTCGAAGCGCCGGGCAGCAACGCCTGCGCCGCCGGATTCGACAGCAAGATCCAGGCAGCTTAGCGCCGCAGCAGCGGCGACAATCGATGCCTGCCGCAGCAGCGGCGACAATCGATGCCTGCCGTCGCAGCGGCGACAATCGATGCCTGCCGCCTGCCCGGCGCCGAATAATAACGACAAATACCATGTCCACCGCCAACCTGCTCCGCCTGATCTTCCTCGCCGCCATCTGGGGCGGTTCGTTCCTGTTCATGCGCATCGCCGCTCCCGTGCTGGGGCCGGCGGTGCTGATCGAATACCGCGTGGTGTTCGCCGCAGTGTTCCTGGCGGCAATCGCGCTGCTGATGAAAAAGCCGCTGCACTGGAAACGGCACTGGAAGCACTACCTCATCCTCGGCTTTTTCAATTCGGCGCTGCCGTTCCTGCTGTTCGCGTGGTCGGCACGCACCTTGTCGGCCTCCGTGCTCGCCGTGCTGAATGCCACGGCGCCGATGTGGGGCGCGCTGATCGGCGCGGTGTGGCAGCGGCAGATGGTGAGCCTGCGCGTGCTGCTGGGGATCGTGCTCGGCACCGCCGGCGTGGCGCTGCTGGTCGGCTTCGACCACGTCAGTTCGCGCGAGGGGGCCGGGCTGGCGATCGCCGCGGCGCTGTTCGCTTCGTTCAATTACGGCATCGCCAGCACGTACGCCAAGGCGGCGCCGGCCGTGGAACCGTTTGCCAATGCGCACGGCAGCATGTGGACGGCGGCGCTGCTGGTGCTGCCCTCGCTGCTGTTCTTCCCCGCACCCGGCGAGCCGAGCGCCGGCATCATGGCCGCTGCCGTCGCGCTGGGCGTGCTGTGCAGCGGCGTTGCCTACCTGCTGTATTACGGGCTGATCCGGGATGTGGGCGCCACGTCGGCACTGACCGTCACCTTCATCAGCCCGCTGTTCGGCATCCTGTGGGGTGCGCTGTTCCTGCAGGAGGTCGTGGGCTGGTACACGGTGGCCGGTGCCGCCATCGTCATCGCCGGCACGGTGCTCGTCACCGGCTACCGGCCGAACTTCGGCGCCAGGGCGAAGCCGGCATGAACCTGCGGCGCTCGATTCCGCTGCCGCCTGGCTACCGCCTGGCGGATGTGCTGGCGTTTCACCGCCGCGACACCGAAAACACCGCCGAGGTTGTGGGACCGGCATCGCTGTCCAAGGGCGTGATGCTGGACGGCTTGCCCGTCGTGCTGGCCGTCGAGTTCACCCCTTCCGCGGCCGCCTGCACCGTGCAGGTCGATGGCGCAGTCTCCGCCGCGCTGGAACGGCTGATCGACACCGCCCTGCCCGGTATCCTCGGCTTGCGCATCGACCCGGATCCCTTCTGCGCCCTGGCCGCCGACGATCCCCTGCTCGGCGCACTCGTGCGGCGCCAGCCAGGCCTGCGGATCGTGCAGTCAGCCACCGTGTTCGAAGCGCTGACGTGGGCCATCATCGGCCAGCAGATCAACCTGCCGTTCGCGATCGCGCTGCGCCGCACCTTCATCATGCTGGCCGGGCGGCGCCATTCCAGCGGCCTGTGGTGCTATCCCGAGGCTGCCGATGCGGCCCGTATCGCGCCCGCCGATCTGACGTCCCGCAAATTTTCCCGCTCGAAGGCCGACACGCTGCTCCGCTTCGCCGGCCTGGTGGCCAGCGGCGAACTCGATCTGGAACCGGGGCCGGTCAACACCATCGAGCAGATCGGCCAGCGCCTGCTGGCCATCAAGGGCATCGGTCCATGGACGGTCAACTACGGCCTGCTGCGCGGCTATGGCCATGCCGACTGTTCGCTGCATGGCGACGTGGCGATCCGCGCCGCCCTGCAGCGGCTGCTCGGCGAAACGCAAAAGCCGGAGATCCTTCGCACCGAGCAAATCTTGCAACAATACCGGCCGCACCGTACGATGGCGGCGGCTCACCTGTGGGCCAGCCTGGTCCCGCCCGACGACAAGAGCGCCTGACCGCGCTCCGGCACGCATGAATAGTTCGGTCAGCTCCTGACCGGTCAGCTCTTGACCCTCACGCAACGTCAGGCTTCACGATGGCCTTACCGAAGAGGAGCTGACGATGCTGAAGATTGGACAACTGGCGAAACACGCGGGCCTGACGGTTCGTGCCCTGCACCATTACGACGACATCGGGCTGCTCCGCCCTTCGGTCCGTACCGATGCCGGCTACCGGCTGTATCACCGAGATGACGTTGCTCGCCTGCAGCAGATCCAGGCGCTGCGCCAGCTCGGCATGCCCTTGGCCGACATCGGACACTTCCTCGCCCATTCCGGTACTTCTCCATTGGCCATCGTCGAACGCCAATTGGCCGCGCTGCAAAAGCAGATCGACGAAGCAGCCCGCATGCATGCGCATTTAACGGCGCTGCACGCAAGGCTGGCGCGGGGCGAACAACCGGAATTGGCCGAATGGCTGACCACACTGGAGCAGATGATAATGTACGAAAAATATTTTTCAAAGGAAGAACTGGCGAACCTGCGCATGGTCCACGACGATGCGTGCCGCGCCGAATGGGCAGCAATGGTTACCGAGGTTGGAAATGCCATGGCGGCGAAAACATTGCCGGTCAGTCTTGAAGCCAAACAATTGGGGCTGCGCTGGATCACGATGCTCGACCGCGATACCGGCGGCGATGCCTCGCTGATTGCCCGGCTCGATTCAATGCACATTAACGAGCCGGAATTACAGGAGAGTACCGGTATCAGTGCGGCGATGCGCGATTATATTGCCGAGATAATGGGGGAAATAAAGCTGGACGCATGGGCGAAATACCTGCTCCCGGCGGAAGTGGAACGCATGCGCCGCCACCAGCGTTCCCGTGGCAAGGAATGGCATCCCTTGTTCGAATCGATCCGTACCCAGCTCCAGGCCGATCCGGAAGGCGATACGCCGGAATCGGCAGCGGTGGCGCGGCAAAAGCACGCATTATTCCAGGACATGGTCGGTGATAACCCCGACACGATCGACCGGTTCCGTACGGCCCTGGAGAAAGAACCCATCCTTCGCGTTGGCCGCGGCATCACGGACGAGATGATCGCCTGGCTGCACAAGGTCGCCTCACGCCAGAAAGCAGCATGACCAAGCCAGTTTGAAGCATGAACCGCGCGTTCAGCGCCCCATGCTGCGCGGGCAGTCGGCCATCTTCGGCTGCCCGGTCCCTTCCGTCAGCTTGTCAGGGTAGTACAGGCAGTACGTGCCAAACGCAGTCTTGACCTGGTAAATAGGCTTGCGTGCACCCGGCGGGCTGAATTCCTCGATGCGTGCCGCCTCATACCATTTCAATGGCACAGCCAGTTTGGCTTCGGTGAACGCTTTCGTCATCACCACTTCAAGCGAATCCCGCGATGGGCCATACGCCTGCATTTCCCGATCCGTGCGGGTCTCCCGATCAGCCTTTCCGGCCTGCCTTACCAGGCTGTCGATATTGATCTGCGTATTTTCAGCGAATGGGTCGGCTGGAGCGGCGGGCGGCGGCGGCTTGAGCGCTGGTGGAGATTCAACCGGAACACGTTCGGAGGCAACGATGGTTTTGCCAGGCCCGATAGTTGCAGCCATACTGCGCGGCGGTTCGGTTTTTCTTGCCGCCGGCTTCGGAGGGGGCGGGACAATAACGAATAATTGTGAATAGCGCGGAGCCACGGCTTTCTCCGGGCCTGCGCGTTCGAGCAGAAGGAGATACAGAAGAACAGCGTGCAAGACCAGCACCAGGGCGAAGCCTGACAGAGAATAACTGCGGGGTATCACTACCATCATGCCAGCCACCTCTATTTACTAAATAGAAATTGTACAGAGTGGGCAATGGGAAGGCGTGTGCTGAAACGGAAAATTACAACGATGACTGCATTGCAAGTCGGCGCACGCGATTACTTGAATGACGATACGGACCGTCAATGCAAAAAGCCGTCATCGCTTTGGCAATGACGGCTTTTCTGGATTCTGGTTGCGGGGACAGGATTTGAACCTGTGACCTTCGGGTTATGAGCCCGACGAGCTGCCAGACTGCTCCACCCCGCGTCTGATGAAATGAATTATACGGGCTTTCGCTGATTTAGGCAATATTTATCCTCGTTTTACGCATGATAGACCGGCTATATACGCCAGCCGCGATGCCGGCAGCGCCGCGCCGCGGGTACAAGCAGGCGGGCAAACAGTGTAAAGTAGGCAAACGACAACCGACCCCGAACTGTATGAAATTCTGTTCCGAATGTGCTCACCCGGTCGAGCTGATGGTCCCGGCCGGCGACAACCGCCCCCGCTACGTCTGCCCGCAATGTGCGACGATCCACTACCAGAACCCGAAGATGGTGATTGGTACCATCCCCGTATGGGAACGCGACGGCGAGCTGCGGGTGTTGCTGTGCCGGCGCGCCATCGAGCCGCGCTACGGCTACTGGACGCTGCCTGCCGGTTTCATGGAGAACAACGAGACCACCGCCGATGCGGCGCAGCGCGAAACGGAGGAGGAAGCGGGCGCCAACATCGAGCTCGGCAAGCTGTTCACGCTGCTCAATGTGAAGCACGTGCACCAGGTGCACATGTTCTATCTCGCCACGCTGCGCGATCTCGACTTCGCGCCCGGCGAGGAAAGCCTCGATGTACAGATGTTCACGGAAAGCGAGATCCCGTGGGACGACCTGGCCTTCCCCACCATCCGCACCACGCTGGAGTGCTTCTTTGCCGACCGGGCGAAAGTACTGGAAGGCGGCAACTACGGTTTTCACTCGCAGGACATCACGCGCCCGATGCGCGGCGACTCATGATCCCCTGGCTCGGCGCCCACACTCCGTTCCCCGATGTATCCGAAGCGCTGACCACCGAGGCGCCCGGTTTGCTGGCTGCCGGCGGCGACCTGTCGCCCGAGCGGCTGCTGGCGGCTTACCAGCGCGGCATCTTCCCGTGGTTCTCGGAAGGCCAGCCTATCCTGTGGTGGAGCACCGATCCGCGCATGGTGCTGCATACGGCCGAGTTCAGGATCTCGGACAGCCTGGCGAAAAAACTGAAGAAGGTGGAAAAGAGCAGCCGCACGGACGGGCGCTGGCAGGTCCGCTTCGACAGCGCGTTCGAGCAGGTGATGCGCGCCTGCGCGGCGCCGCGGCGCGACGGCCCCGGCACCTGGATCTCCGACGACATCATCCGCGGCTATACGGGCCTGCACGGCCTGGGCTTTGCCCATTCTTCCGAAGTCTGGCTCGATGGCGAGCTGGTGGGTGGCGCCTACGGCGTATCGATCGGGCAGATGTTCTACGGCGAATCGATGTTCGCACGCGTGCCCGATGCCTCCAAGATCGCGCTGGCCTACCTCGTGCATTTCCTGGCACTGCATGGAGTACGGATGATCGACTGCCAGCAGGAGACGGGGCACCTGGCTTCGCTGGGTGCCCGGCCCATTGCGCGGACCGCCTTTCTCGATCACCTGAAACAGGCCATCGCCAGGCCCAGGATCCGCGACTGGCGGCCGATACCGCCGCTGGTCGCCGGCAGCCAGGGACAGCAAGCGGGGCAGTAAGCGGGGCAGTAACCCGGGCGCCCAATGGGCCGGCCACCGGGAGTTGGTGTGCCTGCGCACACAGTGTCGTTCGTGAACGCGCTATGATACGAACAACCGCCATTCCCCCGACAGGTTCTGCATGACGCAGCTGAACGACCTTCCCTTTGCCGCGCTCCAGTTCTACACCACCGCGCCCTACCCCTGCAGCTACCTGGAAACGCGCCAGGCCCGCTCCCAGGTCGCCACGCCGTCGCACCTGATCAATGCGGACGTGTATTCCGAACTGGTGCGCAATGGTTTCCGGCGCAGCGGCATCTTTACCTACCGACCATATTGCGATGGTTGCCAGGCCTGCATACCCGTGCGCGTGGTGGCCGGCGAATTCGCGGCCACGCGTGGCCAGCGCCGCGCCTGGGCCCGCCACAGCGACCTGCGCACCGGCGTGGCCACGCTGTCATTCTCGGACGAGCACTACGCGCTGTACCTGCGTTACCAGAGCACGCGCCACGCCGGCGGCGGCATGGACCAGGACAGCCGCGACCAGTATGCGCAGTTCCTGCTGCAAAGCCGCGTCAACACGCGCCTGGTGGAATTCCGCGAGCCGGACGGCACGCTGCGCATGGTATCGATCATCGACGTGCTGTCCGACGGCCTGTCCTCCGTGTACACCTTCTTCGACCCGGATGTGGCGGGCGCCTCGTTCGGCACCTATAACGTGCTGTGGCAGATCCAGCAGGCGCGCGAACTGGGCCTGCCCTATGTATACCTGGGCTACTGGATCGAGGAAAGCCCCAAGATGAGCTACAAGATCAAGTTCCAGCCGCTGGAAGCGCGCCGCAAGGGCGTGTGGGCGGTGATGCCGCGCGTTGCCGAGTAAAGGGCCGCCGCGCGGCGGCAGCGCCGTTTACTTGTAGAATACCGGGCAATCCGCAATCCACTTCCAGATTGCATCTCACCGCTAGATTGCCCTCATGTCCGACAAATTCCTGTATTCCCTCGCGCGTCCGGCGCTGTTTTCGATGGACGCCGAATCCGCGCACCATTTCACCCTCGACAACCTGAAGCGCCTGTCCCGGCTCGGCCTGATGCGCACCATCGTGCAACAGCCGAAAGCCGACCCGCGCACGGTCATGGGCCTGCTGTTCAAGAACCCGGTGGGCCTGGCCGCCGGCCTGGACAAGGATGGCGCCTACATCGACGCGCTGGCCGACCTGGGCTTCGGTTCGATCGAAGTGGGCACCGTGACCCCGCGCGCCCAGCCCGGCAACCCGAAGCCGCGCATGTTCCGCCTGCCGGCCGCGCATGGCATCATCAACCGCATGGGCTTCAACAACGGCGGCGTGGATGCGTTCGTGGCGAACGTGCAATCGTCGCGCTTCTACCAGGACAAGGAAGGCGTACTGGGCCTGAACATCGGCAAGAATGCCGATACGCCGATCGAACGCGCCGCCGACGATTACCTGCACTGCCTGCAGAAGGTCTACCCATATGCCAGCTATGTGACGGTGAACATCTCGTCGCCGAACACCAAAAACCTGCGCCAGTTGCAGGGCGGCTCCGAACTCGATGGCCTGCTGGCGCAGCTGAAGGATGCGCAAGGGCGCCTGGCCGACCAGCACAAGCGCTACGTGCCGCTGGCCTTGAAGATCGCGCCGGACATGGACGAGGAACAGGTGAAGAACATCGCCGACGCGCTGGTGCGCCATCACATCGACGGCGTGATCGCGACGAATACCACGCTGTCGCGCAGTGCCGTGGAAGGCATGCAGCACGGCGCCGAAGCCGGCGGCCTGTCCGGCGCGCCCGTGTTCGAGCTGTCGAACCGCGTGATCCGCCTGCTGAAGGCGGAACTGGGTGGTGCGCTGCCGATCATCGGCGTTGGCGGCATCATGCGCGGCGCCGATGCAAAGGCCAAGATCGACGCCGGCGCCCAACTCGTGCAGTTGTACAGCGGCCTGATCTACGCGGGCCCGGCCCTCGTGCGCGATTGCGCGGACGCCATGCGCAAGTAGAAAGGGAGAACAATGGACAAGATCAAACTGGGACGCACCGACACCGACGTCACGAAAATCTGCCTCGGCACGATGACATGGGGCCGCCAGAACACCGAAGCCGACGCGCACGCGCAGCTCGACTACGCGATCGAACGCGGCATCGACTTCATCGACACGGCCGAGATGTACCCGGTGCAGCCGAGCGCCGAAACGCAGGGGCTGACGGAGCGCTACATCGGCACCTGGCTGAAGAAGAGCGGCAAGCGCGCCGACATCGTGCTGGCCACCAAGGCGGCCGGCCCGAATCCGGGCATCCACTGGTTGCGCGGCGGGCAGCAGAATTTCGATGAGAAGAACCTGCGCTCCGCCGTGGAGACCAGCCTGCAGCGGCTGCAGACCGATTACATCGACCTGTACCAGCTGCACTGGCCGAGCCGTAACGTGCCGGTCTTCGGCGCCACCGCGTTCGATCCGAAGAACGAACGCCCGTCGGTGGCGATCGAGGAGACGCTGGCCGCGCTGGGCAAGCTGGTCGACGAGGGCAAGATCCGCCACATCGGCGTGTCGAACGAATCGAGCTGGGGCGTTTCCGAATTCATCAAGCAATCCGAGATGAAGGGCCTGCCCCGTATCGCCACGATCCAGAACCTGTACAACCTGACCGCGCGCCACTACGAGACCAGCTTCCTGGACGAGACGTGCTTCCGAGAAGACGTGACGCTGCTGGCCTACAGCCCGCTGGCGTTCGGCCAGCTGACGGCGAAGTACCACGACGACCCGAAGGCGCACGGCCGCCTGACGATCTTCCCGCCAACGTGGAGCCCGCGCTACCTGCGCCCCGCCGTGCTGGCCGCCGTGGCGCAGTACACCCGGCTGGCGCGCGACAACGGCCTGACGCCCACGCAGTTGGCGCTGGCGTGGTGTTATTCGCGCTGGTTCGTGGGCTCCACCATCATCGGTGCCACCACGCTGGCGCAGCTGCAGGAAAACATCGACGCCTACACGGTGAAACTGCCGCAGCACGTGCTGGAAGGGATCGACGCGATCCACGCCGGCATCACGAATCCGGGGCAATAAGCGCACGAGCCAGTAACCGGAACCGGTGGCGAAACCACCGGCCCTGCTTCCTGGCTTATGCAACTGAGGCATAAGCAAACCGCATCTCAGTCGTTCGTGTCATGAGGTCTGGCGATTAACATAGTGTGATCACCAACTCACAACAACAAACGATGAGCACTCGTCTCCGCAAATCCCCCCTCGCCCTGTCGATCATCGCCGCCGCCGTGGCGGCCACCGTTGCCCCGGCCAGCGCGCAGCAGCCACAAGCTCCCGCCGAAGAATTGCAGACTGTCGTCGTGACCGGCACGTATGCGAAGAACCGCCGCACTGCCGACTCCGAGTCGCCGATCGACATCATCGGCGCGAAGGAACTGCAGGCCACCGGCTCGACCGAACTGGCCACCGTGCTGTCGCGCCTGCTGCCGTCGATGAACTTCCCGCGCCCTTCGGGCGCCGACGCGTCCGATGCGGTGCGCCCCGCGCAGCTGCGCGGGCTGGCACCGGACCAGACGCTGGTGCTGGTGAACGGCAAACGCCGCCACGCGTCGGCCGTCGTCAACGTCAATGGCACCGCCGGCCGCGGGTCGGCGCCCGTGGACCTGAACGCGATCCCGCTGGCCGCGATCGACCACATCGAGGTGCTGCGCGACGGCGCTTCGGCGCAATACGGCTCCGATGCGATCGCCGGCGTCGTCAACATCATCCTGAAGAAGGGCCCGAACGGCGGCGACGTGGAGCTCGGCATTGGCGGCTACGACAAGGGCGACGGCGAACAGGTGTCGCTGAAGGCGTCGGCCGGCTTCGCGCTGGGCGACAGGGGCTGGCTGCGCCTTGCCGCCGAAGGCGCCAACCGCAATCCAACCAACCGCGCCGGTGCCGACAGCCGCAATCCCGCCGAGCCGCTGTATGGCCAGGTCACGCAGCGCTATGGCGATTCGGATACGCAGCCGCGCAACGTGTTCTTCAATTCCCAGTACCAGCTGGGCGAGACCACCGATTTCTATGCATTCGGCCAGTACGGCGAGCGCGACAGCGAGGCGGCCGCCACATGGCGCACCGCGCTCAATGGCGGCGTCCAGCGCACCCCGCTGTTCCCGCAAGGCTTCCTGCCGCTGCAGAACAGCACGTCGACCGATTCGTCGCTGGTGGCCGGCGTGCGCGGCGAGCTGGGCGCATGGCGCTGGGATGCCAGCCTGGACTGGGGCCGCAACCGCTTCTCGCTCGACATCGACAATACCGTCAACCAGGACCTGGGCGCCGGCAGCCCCACCCACTTCCACCTCGGCAAGCTGACCAATACGCAGTCGGTCGCCAACCTGGACCTGGCCCGCGAGATTCCGGTGGCGGTGTTTTCCGGCCCGCTGACGGTGGCCACCGGCCTGGAAATCCGCCATGAGGATTACCAGATCGACGACGGCGACGCCGCCTCGTACACCGGCTCCGGTTCGCAGGGCTTCTCGGGCTTCCGCCCCGTCAACGCAGGCAAGAACAGCCGCAGCAACCAGTCCGCCTATGTGAACCTGGAAGCGCAGGTGACGCCGAAGCTGTCCGGCGCGCTGGCCGCCCGTTATGAACACTACACGGACTTCGGCAGCACCACCTCGGCCAAGGCTTCCGCGCGCTACGCGTTCAACGACCAGGTCTCGGTGCGCGGCACCGCATCGACGGGCTTCCGCGCGCCATCGCTGGCGCAGCAGTTCTATACGATCACGACGACCAATTTCGCCGTCGTCAACGGCATCAATACGCCAATCGAAACGGGCACCTTCGCCGTCGGCAGCAGCGCCGCGCAGGCACTGGGCGCCACGCCGCTGAAGGCCGAAAAAGCCCGCAACTACGGCATCGGCGTGCAGTGGGCACCGACGCGCAGCTTCAACACGACGCTCGACGTGTACCGCATCTTCGTCGACGACCGCATTGCCCTGTCGGCCAACATGACGCTGCCGCAAGCGCTGCGCAACACGCTGGCGAACCAGGGCGTGCAGGTGGGCGCCGGCCGCTATTTCACCAATGCGATCGACACGAAGACGACGGGCGTGGACCTGGTCAGCACCTACCGCTGGAACCTGGCGAACCGAGACCGGATCGATTTCACGGCCGCCTACAACCACAACAAGACGACCGTCGAGAACGTGGCCGCCAACCCGGCCATCCTCACCGCCAACAACCTGCTGCTGGTCGACCGCCAGACGGTGCAGCGCAATACGGTCGGTTCGCCGAAGGACAAGTTCAGCCTCGGCGCCGACTACACCGCGCAGGCATGGAGCGCCCGCGCGCTGGCCACGCAGTACGGCAAGTTCACCGTCCCGCAAAACAACGCGGCGCTGGACCAGGAATACGGCCGGCAATGGGTGCTGGACGTTTCCGCCACCGTGCGCCTGGCCACCCACTGGCGCATCACCGCCGGCGTCGACAACCTGACCGACAGCTACCCGGACAAGACCACCAGCGCCGGCAACCTGAATACCAGCGGCATCTACCCGTACTCGAACTTCTCGCCGGCCGGCTTCAATGGCCGCTTCTACTATGCGAAGGTGGGGTACAGCTGGTAAGCGCCGGCTGGCTCCAATGGAAAATCCCGCTCGTGCAGCGGGATTTTTTTTGCCGAAGCAAGCACTGACTGAAAAATGTAGCGGTGCGGCGATCCGCCCGTCCCCATTTTTCAGGCAATAAAAAATCCCGGACTATGCCGGGATCATTCCTTCAACCTGCTGTTCGAACCTGTCGCCATCACGCAGCCTCGCCTCCCAGCAGCGCGGTCTCGATATCGCCCCGCTTCAGCTCCGGCGCGAACTGCGATATGAACTCATACGCATACTGCCGCAGGTAGGCGCCGCGCCGCACGGCCAGCCGCGTGGTGTTGGGTGCGAACAGGTGCGACGCCTCGATCGCGCGCAGGCCCTTGTCGCGGCCGTGGTCGAATGCCATCGATGCCACGAGGCCCACGCCAAGGCCCAGCGAGACGTACTGCTTGATGACATCAGAATCCATCGCGGTCAGCACGATGTCGGGGCGCACGCCTACCTTGTCGAACGCATCGTCGATGTGGCCGCGGCCCGTGAAGCCGACGTCGTACGTAATCAGCTGGAACTCGGCCAGGTCTTCGAGCCGCACCGGCGTGCGCGTCAGCAGCGGGTGATCGTCCGGCACCACGATCAGGTGGCTCCAGCGATAGCATGGGAACGACACCAGGTCGGGGAACTGCGACAGGCCTTCGGTAGCGATGCCGATGTCGGCCTTGCCGGACAATACCCACTCGGCGATATGCTCGGGTGAGCTCTGCTGCAGCGCGATGCGCACGTCCGGAAACGCGGCGCGGAAGTGCGAGACGGCGCGCGGCAGAGCATAGCGTGCCTGCGTGTGCGTGGCGGCCACCGTCAGCGTACCGGTGCTCTGCCCCTTGTATTCCATGCTGGCGTGCTGCAGGTTCTCGGCCTCGATCAGCAGGCGGTCGATGATCTTCAGGATGCCCTTGCCCGGCTCGGTCAGGCCCGTCAGCCGCTTGCCGTTGCGCTCGAAGATGACGACGCCCAGCTCGTCCTCGAGTTCGCGGATCTGGCGGCTCACGCCCGGCTGCGACGTGAACAGCGCATTGGCCACTTCGGTCAGGTTGTAGTTGCGGCGTGCCGCCTCGCGGATGGAACGCAACTGCTGGAAGTTCATATGGAAGCTCCTTCATCGACGAACACGCGCAGGCGCTTCGGCCGCACCACGAGGGTCTCGCCCTCCTTGAGTCCCAGGTTCTGGAACCGCTCATTGGAAATCGTTGCCTCGATCAGTTGCGCATTGTCGCTGCGCTCAAGGTCCAGCTGGGCCAGCGGGCCGATCGCGTGCGCGCGGCGCAGCTTGACGACGATGCCTTCCGCGCCGGCTGCGTAGCGGTCCACTTCCATCTCGTGCGGCCGCACATAGGCGGTGCCCTTGCCGTCGCGCACGCGGCTATGATCCGGCACGTCGAGCTGCACGCCTTCGCTGGCCAGCACGCCTTCATGCACGCGGCCGTGGAACACGTTCACATTGCCCAGGAAGCCGTACACGAACGGCGAGGCGGGATGGTTATAGACGTCGTCCGGCGTGCCGATCTGTTCCACGGTGCCCTTGTTCATCAACACCACCTGGTCGGCCACTTCCAGCGCTTCTTCCTGGTCATGCGTGACGAAGATCGACGACACGTGCAGGTCGTCGTGCAGGCGGCGCAGCCAGCGGCGCAGTTCCTTGCGCACTTTCGCATCCAGCGCGCCGAACGGTTCGTCCAGCAGCAGCACGCGCGGCTCCACGGCCAGCGCGCGCGCCAGGGCGATACGCTGGCGCTGGCCGCCGGAGAGCTGCGGCGGATAGCGGTCGGCCAGCCAGTCCAGCTGCACCAGCTCGAGAAGATCCTTGACCTTCCTGCGGATCTGGTCTTCCGACGGCCGCTCGCTGCGCGATTTCACGCGCAGGCCGAAGGCCACGTTCTCGAACACCGTCATGTGCTTGAACAGCGCATAGTGCTGGAACACGAAGCCCACCTGGCGCTCGCGCACATGGCGGTCGGACGCATCCTGGCCGTCCAGCAGAACCTGGCCGGAGTCGGGGTGTTCGAGGCCGGCGATGCAGCGCAGCAGCGTGGTCTTGCCACAGCCCGAAGGGCCCAGCAGCGCGGTCAGTTCGCCGGCCGGGAAGTCCAGCGACACGTTGTTCAGCGCCACGAAGTCGCCGAAGCGCTTGTTGATGTTCTTGACTGCGATGGTCATGTCTTGCTCCAGCTTGTATTGGCCATTAGTTGTCGTTGTCGTCGGCGTTGCGCGATTCGTGCAGGCGCCATTCGATGAAGGATTTCAGCGCCAGCGTCACCAGTGCCAGCAATGCCAGCAGCGAAGCGACGGCGAAGGCTGCGACGAAGTTGTATTCGTTGTAGAGGATCTCGACCTGCAGCGGCATCGTGTTGGTCTCGCCGCGGATGTGGCCGGAGACGACGGACACCGCGCCGAACTCGCCCATCGCGCGGGCGTTACACAGGATCACGCCATACAGCAGGCCCCACTTGATGTTGGGGAGCGTCACGCGGAAGAAGGTCTGCCAGCCGGAGGCGCCCAGCACCACGGCCGCTTCCTCTTCCTCGCTGCCCTGTGCCTGCATCAGCGGGATCAACTCGCGCGCCACGAACGGGAACGTGATGAAGATCGTCGCGATCACGATGCCGGGCACGGCGAACAGGATCTTGATGTCGTGCTCGGCCAGCCACGGGCCGAACCAGCCCTGGGCGCCGAACAGCAGCACGTAGATCAGGCCGGAGATCACCGGCGAGACGGAGAATGGCAGGTCGATCAGCGTCAGCAGCAGGCTCTTGCCGCGGAATTCGAATTTGGCGATCGCCCACGAGGCGGCCACGCCGAACACCAGGTTCAGCGGCACCGCGATGGCGGCCGTGATCAGCGTCAGCTTGATGGCGGCGATCGCATCGTCCTCGCGGATCGATTCGAGGTAGACGTCTAGGCCCTTCTTCAGCGCCTCGACGAATACGGCGATCAGCGGCACGAACAGGAACAGCGTGAGGAACGCCAGCGCCACGGTGACCAGCGCATAGCGCACCCAGCGTGGTTCCAGCACTTCGGATACGGACGGCAGCTCGCCGCGTTGGGAAGTTCCACTCATATTATTTTCCCGACTTTCCGCGGGCCCAGGCCTGCAACAGGTTAATGCCCAGCAGCATGATGAACGACGTGATCAGCATGACGACGGCGATCGCCGTGGCGCCCGCGTAATCGTATTGTTCCAGCTTGGTAATGATGAACAGCGGCGTGATCTCGGAAACCATCGGCATGTTCCCGGCGATGAAGATCACGGAACCGTATTCGCCGGTGGCGCGTGCGAATGCCAGCGCGAAGCCGGTCATCAGCGACGGCAGCACGGTCGGGAACACTACCTTGGTGAACGTCTGCCAGGACGAGGCGCCCAGCGACGCCGCCGCTTCTTCGATCTCGCGTTCGGCATCTTCCAGCACCGGCTGCACCGTGCGCACCACGAACGGCAGGCCGATGAAGGTGAGCGCCAGCACCACGCCCAGCGGCGTGAAGGCGACCTTGATACCCAGCGTGCCTTCGACGAACTGGCCGATCCAGCCGTTCGACGAATACAGCGCCGTCAGCGTGATGCCGGCCACCGCGGTGGGCAGCGCGAACGGCAGGTCGACCAGCGCATCGACGAAACGCTTGCCGGGGAAACGGTAGCGCACCAGCACCCACGCCACGATGAAACCGAACACGGCATTGATGGCGGCGCCGATCAGCGAGGCGCCGAAAGTCAGGCGGTAGGAAGCCATCACGCGCTCGGACGTGACGGCGGCCCAGAAGCCCTCCCACGTCATGGTAAACGTCTTGAGGAACAGCGCGGACAGCGGAATCAGGACGATCAGCGTCAGGTAGAAGATCGTGAAGCCCAGCGACAGCTTAAAGCCCGGCATCACCCGGTACGGCGCCCGCTTCCTTGCTTCGAACGGCACCGGTTGCGTAACCGGCAGTACTGCAGACATGGTGGCCCCTCTTATTACATTTTCGGATATTGAGGGCGAAGTCTCGCATCTGGGGGTTATAAACCAAACTAACCTTTTGTCATTTGCTTAGATGCAGGAGCTGATATGGCGCAACCATGCGGGCTGGCGGGGCGGTTTTTGGCAACAAAAAACCCGGGCGAGCCCGGGTTTGTCGTGGTGCGGTTGCCGCTTACTTGTTCGGTTGCGGCGTCAGGCGCAGGTATGGTTTCGGGGCGGTGAAGCCTTTCGGGTACTTTTGCTTGATCACTTCCGGATCCTGCACGGTCAGCGGGATGATGACGTCGTCGCCATCCTTCCAGTTGCCCGGCGTGGCCACGGTGTGCTTGTCGGTCAGCTGCAGGGCGTCGATGACGCGCAGGATCTCGTCGAAGTTGCGGCCGGTGCTCATCGGGTAGGTGAGCTGCAGGCGGATCTTCTTTGCCGGGTCGATGAGGAACACCGAGCGCACGGTGGCGGTAGCCGACTGTTCCGGATGGATCATGTCGTACAGCGTGGCCACTTTCTTGTCGGCGTCGGCAATGATCGGGAAGCCGACCACGGTTTTCTGGGTTTCCTCGATATCCTTGATCCATTCCTTGTGAGCATCGGCGGGATCGACGGACAGCGCGATCGCCTTGACGTTGCGCTGGTCGAACTCGGGCTTCAGCTTGGCGGTCAGGCCCAGTTCCGTGGTGCAGACGGGCGTGAAGTCGGCCGGGTGCGAGAACAGCACCACCCAGGAATCGCCCGCCCATTCGTGGAACTTGAGGCGGCCGATGGAAGAATCCTGCTCGAAGTCAGGTGCGGTATCGCCGAGGCGTAACGTCATGGAAATCTCCAGTAATAGACAAAGATCAATATTGTAATGGCTTCACATTCTGCGCCCGTTCAACCAGTAATTGCAACTGCTGCTGGCCGAAATGCCAGTCGCCAAGGTCCGTCTCGGCGTTGATGTGGCCGAGCGCGCCGGCATCGATCCACGTGCTGCCCCAGCGCCGTGCCCATTGCCGGGCCCGTTCGAGCGGCATCCACGGATCGTTCGTACTGGCGATCATGATGCTGGGAACGGGCAGCGGTCGGTGCGGCAGCAGCGCGGCGACGCCGAACTTGTCCGGGTCGGCCGGCGCCACCAGCAGCAGGCCGGCAATGCCGGCCGGTGCGGCAGCCACGCTGTGCACCGAAGCCAGGCAGCCGAAACTGTGTGCGACGATCAGCGTGGGCCGGGAATCGCGCCGGCGGACGTCATCCACCCGCGCACTCCAGATCGGCAGGACGGGATCGCTCCAGTCGTCCTGGCGCACCCGCTCGAAAGCGGGATACTGGCGCTGCCAGCGGCTCTGCCAGTGCTCCGGGCCGCTGTCGTGCAGGCCCGGCGCCACCAGCACGCGGAATCGCGAAAAACTGCCCGGCATGCGCCCTCCTGCTTATTTCTGGTAGATCTGGTCGAACACGCCGCCGTCGGCGAAGTGCGTTTTCTGCGCCTTGGCCCAATCGCCGGCCACGTCGCCGATCGTGAACAGTTTCACGGCCGGGAATTGCGCAGCGTACTTCCTGGCTTCCTTTTCCACCGTCGGGCGGTAGTAGTTCTTGGCGATCAGTTCCTGCGCCGCGTCGCTGTACAGGAAGTTCAGGTAGGCCTCGGCCACCTTGCGGGTGCCGCGCTTGTCGACCACCTTGTCGACGACGGCAACCGGCGGCTCTGCCAGGATCGACACGGATGGTGCGACGATCTCGAACTTGTCCGGGCCCAGTTCCTTGATCGCCAGCAGCGCTTCGTTTTCCCAGGCCAGCAGCACGTCGCCAATGCCGCGCTCGACAAAGGTGGTGGTGGCGCCGCGCGCGCCCGAGTCCAGCACCGGCACGTTCTTGTACAGCTTTTTCAGGTAGTCGCGCGCGGTAGCGTCGCTGCCGCCCGGCTGGCGCAGCGCGTAGCCGTAGGCGGCCAGGTGGTTCCAGCGTGCGCCGCCGGAAGTCTTGGGGTTCGGCGTGATCACCGCGATGCCCGGCTTGACCAGGTCGCCCCAGTCCTTGATGCCTTTCGGGTTGCCTTTGCGGACCAGGAACACGATGGTCGAGCTGTAAGGCGTGGAATTCTTGGCCAGGCGCTTCTGCCATTGCTTGTTGACGATGCCCTTCTCGGCAATCGCATCGATGTCGTAGGCCAGCGCCAGCGTGACGACGTCGGCCTGCAGGCCGTCAATGACGGAGCGGCCCTGCTTGCCTGAGCCGCCGTGCGATTGCTTGACCTTCACGTCGTCGCCCGTTTTTGCCTTCCACTCCTTGGCGAAGGCGGCATTGACGTCCTGGTACAGCTCCCGCGTCGGATCGTACGATACATTCAGCAGGGTGATGTCGGCCGCGTGTGCGGTCAGCGATACGGCGAGGGTCGTGACGACTGCGGCGGCCAGCGTGGAAAGTTTTTTGGACAGCATCTGATTCCCCTATTTGTTGGAGGTTGCAGATTAGCTGCTGAGCTTATGAAAGAGAACTAAGTTTTCGTCCCTTCCTTATACCAAAACCTTATAAAGGACTCACCAGAATCGGTTGAACAGCACCACGCCCCAGGTTGCCGCCGCCAGCAGGCAAGCCAGCAGCACGGCGGCGCTGCCGAAGTCCTTGGCATTTTTCGACAATGGATGGCGCTCGAGCGAAATACGGTCGACCACGGCTTCGATCGCCGAATTGATCAGCTCGACGATCAATACCAGCATGAGCACGCCGATCAGCACCAGTTTCTGGAAGGCGGAAACGGGCAGCAGCAGCGCAACGATACCGGCAACGACAAACACGACCAGCTCTTGCCGGAACGCGTGCTCATGGCGCCACGCCGCCTTCAGGCCGTCGAGCGAGTAAAAGAAAGCCGACTGGATGCGCTTCAGGCCGCTCCGGCTCTTGAATTCGCTGACGGGCTGGGTCATTGGGGTGATGAAGGTAAAAAGGTGCGCCATTATAGTCACCCTGCAACGCTACAAGGCCCTGCAATTCCCATTATTTTCACATCATGGTATAAAGATGTGGACACATACTGCACTGCACCAACCACATCATGAAAATCGAATCCGTTCCAGAACAAAAAACGACCATCCAGGTCATCGAACGCATGGTGGGCCTGCTCGACGCGCTGGCCAAGTACCCGGACCCGGTAAGCCTGAAGGAATTGTCCAGGGTTTCGGGGCTGCACCCTTCGACGGCACACCGGATCCTGAACGACCTGGTACTGACGCGCTTCGTCGACCGCATCGAACCGGGTACCTATCGCCTCGGCATGCGCCTGCTGGAATTGGGCAATGTCGTCAAGAGCCGGCTATCGGTACGCGAGGCAGCGCTGGACTTCATGCGTGCACTGCACAAGAAGACCCAGCAGACAATCAACCTGTCGGTGCGGCAAGGCGACGAGATTGTCTACATCGACCGCGCCTTCTCCGAGCGTTCCGGCATGCAGGTAGTGCGCGCGATCGGCGGTCGCGGACCGCTGCACCTGACATCGACAGGCAAGCTGTTCCTGTCGGTGGACGAACCAAAGGCGATTCGCGCCTATGCAACCCGCACCGGGCTGGCAGGACATAACAAGAATTCGATCACGGACCTGGGGAAGCTGGAACGCGAGCTGTCGCTGGTGCGCTCGCGCGGCTATGCGCGCGATAACGAGGAACTGGAACTGGGCGTGCGCTGCATGGCCGCCGGCATTCGCGATGACAGCGGCAAGCTGGTGGCCGGCCTGTCGATCTCGGCGCCGGCCGACCGCCTGCAGGAGGATTGGCTGGAAGACCTGGTGATTACCGCCAACCAGATTTCCGCCACGCTGGGTTACATGCCCGCCGCGGACTGAGTCATCGCGGCAGCGCCGGCACCGAATGCGCTGCCGGCGCTGAGGGTGCTGCCGGCGTCGAGGGCACTGCCTGCGCCGATGGTGCTGCCGGAGCCCACGGTGTCGGCGAACGGCGCCGGCTTCAGGGCGGTCAGCCATTTCTTCATGCGCATCGCGTCGGCAACGCGTGCCGCCGTACCCTTTGCATCGAGCAGGACCATGATGACGGAGCGGCCTTCGATGACTGCCTGCATCATCACGCAGCGCCCCGCTTCGTTGATGAAACCGGTTTTTTGCAGGCCGATCTGCCAGCCGGACGTCGGCACGACGAGCCCGTTCGTGGTGCCGAACTGCACCGGGCGGCCGTTGCGTTCGATCATGGCCTTGGCGTCGGTGGAAAACTCGCGCAGGATCGGGTGTTCGTAGGCGGCCATGGCCAGCTTGGCCAGGTCGCGCGCGCTGGCCACATTCTGTTTCGACAGGCCGGTGGAATCGGCGTAACGCGTATCCGTCATGCCCAGCCCCTGGGCCTTGGCATTCATTGCCGCCACGAAGGCAGGCAGGCCGCCCGGGTAGTTGCGGCCCAGCGCGGAAGCAGCGCGGTTTTCCGAACTCATCAGGGCAATGTGGAGCATGTTACGGCGCGTCAGCCGGTCGCCCACCTTCAGGCGCGAGCTGGAAAACTTGGCGCGGTCCACATCGTCGTCGGTCACGGTCAGCACTTCATCCATGTCCTGGTTCGCCTCGACGACCACGAGTCCCGTCATCATCTTGGTGATGGAGGCGATCGGCAATGCCACGCCGGCATTCTTTTCAAACAGCACTTCGGCATTGGCCTGGTCGACGACCAGCGCCACATTCGATTTCAGGTCGAGCGGATCGCGCGTGAGGTTCAGGCCGGCCATGTCGCCCATCGTCGGGCGCGCCACCACTGCCGGAACAACAGCCGCCACCCGCGCGCGCTGGTACACCACCTTTTTCTTGCCGCGCACGGTAATCACGCGGCGCACCATCTTGCCACGCGGCTCGGCCGCAGCCTGGCGGCGCGCGCCGGCGCGCTTGACCGTTTTTTTCTTCTTGGCGGAAGCTTTCTTCACCACCGTTTTCTTGACGCCATCCGCCGCCTGCACCACTGTGACCGGCACCGAAATGCACAAGGCGGAAATCAAGGCGGCAACGATTACTTTGTACATGAGATATCCCCGAGTCCAGCAGCAGAACGGCACATTGAAGGCTTCAATGACCGCGTCAATGAACGATACGTTGCAGTGTAGCAAAACACTGATCGCACACAACAGAATTTCACATTGTCGAGCTCAAAAATTGAGCGCTTCGGTAGCGCAATCACAATCCTGATGCGGTCTCACAACAGACCATTCGCAGACCATTCGCAGACCATTCGCAGAACGTTGCCTGTCGAACAATCCGGTGATTAGTCCGGCAAAACGCTCTCGCCAGGCATCAGCCAGCCATCTGTCGGAGAAGCGCCCTGTCAGTCGATGCGGTCGATGAACCTGGCAAACCGTTCCACCGGTTCGCGTTCGGTTACCAGCGAATTCTCGATCCTGGACGGATCGGCAAGGCCGAGCGCCATACCGCAGACCACCATTTCATTGTCCGGCAATGTCAGCTGTTGTGCAATGATCGAATGGAATTGTGTGAAGGCGGCCTGCGGGCAGGTGTCCAGGCCGCGCGCCCTGGCCGCGATCATGATGCCCTGTAAAAACATGCCATAGTCGAGCCACGAGCCCTGCTCCATGATCCGGTCGATCGTGAAGATCAGCCCCACCGGCGCGTCGAAGAAATTGAAATTGCGGGCGTGCTGGGCGGCCATACCGTCCTTGTTGTCGCGTGTCAGCCCCAGCAGCGCATACAGGTCCCAGCCCACCTTGCGGCGCCGGTCGATGTACGGCGATTTCCATTCACGCGGGTAATACGCATACTCTTCCCGGTGGCGCCGGTTCTGCTCCGGGTCCCGGTAGGCGTCGGTAATGCGGGCGCACAGCGCATCGCGTGCGGCGCCGGTCAGTACATACACCTTCCATGGCTGCGTATTGGTGCCGGATGGCGCCCGGCTGGCCACCTCGAGGATTGCCGCGATGTCCGCCTGCGCAACCGGCGTGGGAAGAAAGGCGCGGATCGACCGGCGCGACGTAATGGCGGCGTCGACCGCCTGCTGTTCGGGACTGGAGATCATGCCTTTCCTTCCATGTGGACCATCATTTCCGGACGACGAAAAACACGCCGGTGACAGCCAGCGCCATGCCGGCCACGCCAAGCGGGCTGAACGCCTCGCCGAACATCAGCCATGCCATCAGCGCGGTTGTCGGCGGCGTCAGGTACAGCAGGCTGGTAACCCGCGTCGCATCGCTGCGCCGGATCAGCGCGAACAGCAGGAAGATCGCACCGATCGACAGGCCCAGCACCGACCACAGCAACGCGCCAACGAACTGCGGAGTCCACTCGACGCCGGGCAGGGCCGGTGTCAGTCCTTCAACCAGCAGGGCAAATGGCAGCGTTGCAATGAAGCACGCCGAGAACTGGATCGCCGTGCCGGTGCGCAAGTCGAATTGCGGACACCAGTGCTTCTGGTACAGCGTGCCGGCCGTTATCGACACCAGGGCGCCCAAGCACAGTACGATGGCTTGCCACGACAGGCCCGTCAATGTGATTTTCGCATAGACCACCAGCGCTACGCCGCCCAGGCCGAACAGCAGTCCGAGCCACTGGCGCCGCGTGACACGTTCGCCGATCAGCGGGGCCGCGAACGCGGTCAGGACAGGCTGCATGCCGACGATCAATGCCGACAAGCCGGCCGGCATGCCCAGCTTGATGGCACACCACACACCGGCCAGGTAGCCGCCATGCAGCAGCAAGCCCGATACCGCGATATGCCCGGCCTTGCCTTTGGGCCAGGGCGCCTTCAGCAGCCAGACCAGCGGCGCCAGCACGGCAACGGCACAGGCATAGCGCAATAAAAGGAAAGTAAGTGGCGGTGCATACGGCAGGCCGAACTTGGCCACGATGAACCCCGTGCTCCACAGGAAAACAAAAAACAGGGGGACTGGCGAGAGGAACGGCGACATCCGCGCAGTCTAGCATGGCCGTGTTAACGCGGCCTTGTTGATATAAGTGACCAATCCGTTCTCTTGTGCAACGCACAAATTTCGCTTGACTTAATTGTGAGCAGCCGTAAAATTGGGCATGTTGCGTTGCACAATAGCTGTCCTAGACCACAGCAAGCTTTCATCAACGATTTTATTTCTGGAGAACTACATGTTTTCGATTCCTGAGCAATTTTCCAATGCGACCAAGGCGAATTTCGAAAGCCAATTCGCGATTTTCTCCTCCCTGACGAACAAGACGTTCGAAGGCGTTGAAAAGCTCGTCGACCTGAACCTGACCGCCGCCAAAGCTTCTCTGGAAGATTCCTCCGCCGCAGCGAAGCAGTTGCTGTCCGCCAAGGATCCGCAGGAGTTCTTCTCGCTGAGCGCCGCCCAGGCGCAGCCGAGTGCCGAGAAAGCCATCGCCTACAGCCGCCACCTGGCATCGATCGCCCAGAGCACCGCTTCCGAATTCTCGAAAGCCATTGAAGCGCAGATCCTGGAAACGAACCGCAAGATCATTTCGCTGGTCGACGAAGTCAGCAAGAATGCACCGGCCGGCAGCGAAAACGCCGTGGCCCTGTTCAAGTCCGCGCTGGGCAATGCCAACGCCGGCTACGAGCAGCTCACCCGCACCGCGAAGCAGGCTGCCGAAGCCTACGAAGCCAACGTGAACGCCGCCGTGAGCCAGTTCACCGCCGCCGTCAAGTCCGCTCCGACCGCCGCCAACTCGGCCGCAGCTGCCGCGTAATACCTGCGCCGGCGATGCCGGCGCATTGAAAGCATCGCTGTATCAGGTCTCCTCGGCATCCGTGGATCCTCTCAGCGGATGTCCTTCGCATGCCCCGACTTGTTCGGGGCTTTTTTTAGGTTCTTCGCGGGGAATGGGGGAAGACGGGATTGACGATCTGAGCAGGAAGTGGTGGCGGGGGTCTGAAGTTGGTAGATTGATAGTCGCCAAACAAGTCAATCTTTCAAACCACCGCCATGCTCAATGCTATGTCGTCTCTCCCGTTTTGGGAAGGCCATATTCTCGACTCCGTCCAAGAACAGAAAGACGGTTCCCTGCTGATCGTTCTCGAACCCTGTCCGACAAGTGATGCTTTGTGTGGGTCGTGCCGCCAGCCTTGCGCCTTGGTGCATGAGCGCCGAAGACGCAAGGTGCGCGACCGCGATATTCTGGACAAACGCGTCTGGCTTGATGTGCCAGTGCGGCGACTGGACTGCCATCACTGTAATGCACGGGTTGCCGAGCACATTGTCTGGCTTGACCGGCGTTCACGCATTACGCATCGTGTGCGCCTGTGGGTCGAGGCGCTGGCGCAACTGCTTCCGATAGCACATGTGGCCCGGCTGACCGGCCTACACTGGCATACCGTCAAAGAGATCGATCATCGGCGCTTGAAGCACTTGCATGCTGACTTCTCAGCAGAGGGTGTACGGCGCCTGGTGATGGACGAATTCGCCCTGCACAAGGGACACCGCTATGCCACTGTCGCGCTCGATGCTGAACGGATGCGCGTATTGTGGGTTGGAGAAGGCAATAGCCGGGAAGCGATCCGGCCATTTTTCGAGATGCTGGGACCGGAAGGCTGCCAGCGGATTGAAGCCGTGGCGATGGACATGAACACGGCTATGGATCTCGAAGTGCGCCAGCAATGCCCCAATGCCGAGGTGGTCTACGACCTATTTCATGTCGTGGCCCGTTTTGGCCGCGAAGTCGTTGACCGGGTACGGGTCGATCAAGCCAATGCACTACGTGCAGAGCCAAAAGCCCGTCAGGTCATCAAGCGCAGCCGATGGCTTTTGCTGCGTAATCGCGACAATCTCAAAACCGACCAGGCGATCAAACTTGACGAACTGCTCGCCGCCAACCAGCCCTTGGCAACGGTCTACCTGCTCAAGACCGAACTGAAAGAGATCTGGTATGCGCCATCGGCCTGGGAAGGTGCTCGTCGATGGAAAACCTGGCTCAAGCTCGCCCTGGAAAGCCAGATCGCACCGCTGATCCAGTTCGCTAAACGCTTGGCCAAATACCGGCGCGGTATCTTGGCTTCGGCCATCTATCCGATGAACTCATCCATCCTGGAAGGCGTCAACAATCGCATCAAAGTGATCAAACGCATGGCTTACGGATTCCGGGACGCATCCTACTTCTTCTTGAAAATCAAGAATGCGTTCCCCGGCAAAGTGCGATGAACC
>NZ_JBUPWE010000022.1:0-129743 GCF_055502615.1 Pseudoduganella sp. jia 9
CACGTCGAGTACGAAACCGCTGCCCGTCACTACGCGCACGTTGACTGCCCAGGCCACGCCGACTACATCAAGAACATGATCACCGGCGCTGCCCAGATGGACGGCGCGATCCTGGTGTGCTCCGCAGCTGACGGCCCGATGCCGCAGACCCGCGAACACATCCTGCTGGCCCGTCAGGTTGGCGTGCCTTACATCATCGTGTTCCTGAACAAGTGCGACCTGGTCGACGACGCAGAACTGCTGGAACTGGTGGAAATGGAAGTGCGCGAGCTGCTGTCCAAGTACGAGTTCCCTGGCGACGACCTGCCAATCATCAAAGGTTCGGCACGTATGGCACTGGAAGGTGCGGCTGGCGAAATGGGCGAAGAGTGCATCATCCGCCTGGCCGACGCACTGGACACCTACATCCCGACGCCTGAGCGCGCTGTGGACGGCGCCTTCCTGATGCCTGTGGAAGACGTGTTCTCGATCTCCGGCCGCGGTACCGTGGTGACCGGCCGTGTCGAACGCGGTATCATCAAGGTCGGCGAAGAAATCGAAATCGTCGGCATCATCGACACCGTGAAGACGACCTGCACCGGCGTGGAAATGTTCCGCAAGCTGCTGGACCAGGGTCAAGCTGGCGACAACGTCGGCCTGCTGCTGCGCGGCACCAAGCGTGAAGACGTGCAGCGTGGCCAGGTTCTGGCCAAGCCGGGTTCGATCAAGCCGCACAACCACTTCACCGGCGAGATCTATGTTCTGTCGAAGGATGAAGGCGGCCGTCACACCCCGTTCTTCAACAACTACCGTCCTCAGTTCTATTTCCGTACGACGGACGTGACCGGCTCGATCGAGCTGCCAGCGGACAAAGAGATGGTCATGCCGGGCGACAACGTGTCGATCACCGTCAAGCTGATCTCCCCGATCGCCATGGAAGAAGGCCTGCGCTTTGCAATCCGTGAAGGCGGCCGTACCGTCGGCGCGGGTGTCGTAGCCAAGATCCTGGGCTAATTAGTAGTAAAGAGTCCGCCAAGTAATGCTGGCGCCCAACAAAGTTGGGTGCTAGAATTACGGATTCCACTGTAAGTTTTACGTAGGGGCGTAGCTCAATTGGCAGAGCGTCGGTCTCCAAAACCGAAGGTTGGGGGTTCGATGCCCTCCGCCCCTGCCACCGAATTCTGGTGCAGGGCACCGAAAGTAAAAACGAATGTCTAATCAATCCGTGCAAACCGTTAGCACGAGCGGCGACAAGCTGAAAGTCGTGCTCGCGGTGGTTGCAGCGATTGCAGGCGTAGTCGGGTTCTTCTACCTGGCAGGTCAACCAACCCTGGTGCGGGCAGCCGCGCTTGTGGTTGGTTTGCTTATTTCCGTCGGCATTGCCTACACCTCCACTTCTGGCCGCGATTTCATCAATTTCTCGAAAGAAGCTGTTCGCGAAACCAAGAAAGTCGTCTGGCCTACGCGTAAAGAAGCAACGCAGATCACCCTGATCGTGTTTGCCTTTGTGGTGGTCATGGCAATGTTCCTGTGGGGAACGGATAAGCTGCTTGAATTCCTGTTGTACGATTTGATTCTGGGCTGGAAAAATTAAATGAGCGATAACGTGCAAGACGACGCAACCGACGCTCCTGTGCCAGGCGATGCGCCGGCGCAGGAGGCGGCTGCACCTGTCAGCGTGCCGGTTAGCAATAAGCGCTGGTACGTCGTGCATGCTTATTCCGGCATGGAAAAAAGCGTGCAGCGTGCCCTGACCGAGCGCGTCGAACGCGCCGGTATGCAGGACCAGTTTGGCCAGATCCTGGTGCCGACCGAGGAGGTCGTTGAAGTCCGGAATGGCCAGAAGTCCGTGACCGAACGCCGTTTCTTCCCGGGCTACGTGCTGGTGGAAATGGAAATGACGGACGAGACCTGGCACTTGGTGAAAAACACCGCCAAGGTCACCGGTTTCATCGGCGGCAAGTCGAACAAGCCGACGCCGATTCCGGCCCGCGAGATCGAAAAGATCATGACGCAGATGCAGGAAGGCGTCGAAAAGCCGCGGCCGAAAGTGCTGTACGAAGTGGGCGAGCAAGTCCGCATCAAGGATGGCCCGTTCACCGACTTCAACGGCAACGTCGAAGAAGTCAACTACGAGAAATCCAAAGTGCGCGTTTCCGTCACCATCTTCGGTCGCGCTACCCCCGTCGAGCTCGAATTCGGGCAGGTCGAGAAGGTCTGACCTGCCTCCCGCCTAACGGAGCGTTCAATCCGTACGAGGAGCCCTGCCAGTCAGTATCGGCGGGGCGCTACCACTCAAATCCAACGATAGGATAGCCATCATGGCAAAGAAAATCATTGGCTTTATCAAGCTGCAAGTACCAGCTGGTAAGGCAAACCCGTCTCCTCCGATCGGCCCGGCACTGGGTCAGCGCGGCCTGAACATCATGGAATTCTGCAAGGCGTTCAACGCCCAGACGCAAGGCCTCGAGCCAGGCATGCCGATTCCGGTGGTGATCACCGCCTTCGCCGACAAGTCCTTCACCTTCGTGATGAAGACCCCGCCGGCAACCTTCCTGATCAAGAAGCACTCGGGCGTGCAAAAAGGCTCTCCGAAGCCGCACACCGACAAGGTCGGCACGCTGACCCGCGCTCAAGCGGAAGAAATCGCAAAACTGAAGACCCCGGATCTGACCGCCGCCGACATGGAAGCCGCTGTGCGCACCATCGCTGGCTCGGCACGTTCGATGGGCATCACCGTTGAGGGCTTCTAATCATGGCAAAACTGTCCAAACGCGCTCAAGCCATCAAGGCTAAAGTAGACCGTACCAAGGTGTACGCTTTCGACAACGCTGTCACCCTGATCAAGGAACTGGCTACCGCCAAGTTCAACGAATCGATCGACGTGTCCGTCCAGCTGGGCGTGGACCCGAAGAAGTCGGATCAAGTGGTGCGTGGCTCCGTCGTGCTGCCAGCAGGCACCGGCAAGACCGTCCGCGTTGCCGTGTTCGCTTCCGGCGACAAGGCTGAAGCTGCCAAAGCAGCTGGCGCAGACGTGGTCGGCATGGAAGACCTGGCAGAACGCGTGAAGGCCGGCGACATGCCGTTCGACATCGTGATCGCTTCGCCTGACACCATGCGTATCGTCGGTACCCTGGGCCAGATCCTGGGCCCGCGCGGCCTGATGCCGAACCCGAAAGTCGGCACCGTGACGCCTGACGTGGCTACCGCCGTCAAGAACGCCAAAGCTGGTCAAGTGCAATACCGTACCGACAAGGCCGGTATCATCCACGCGACCATCGGCCGTAAATCGTTCAGCGACGCCGATCTGAAGACCAACCTGGTCGCTCTGATCGAAGCCCTGAACAAGGCCAAGCCGGCCTCGTCGAAAGGCGTGTACCTGCGCAAGGTCTCGCTGTCGTCGACGATGGGCGCAGGCGTCCGTGTCGATCACGGCACGCTGGCTGCTTAAGTACAGTATTAAGTCCCCGTGTCTGCCAGGTAACTGAAGCAGGCGTGGGGCAGATCTTTGGGCTGGTGGATCCGCAAGGGTTCGCCAGGCAATCAAAGACCGTTGGGCTGGAAGCAGCAGGCAGGTTTCCGGTTAATGACCAGTGATGGTCCCCAACGCAGATGGTGTACCCGAACAAGTTTTGCAGTCCATTGGACTCCTAACCTCGGACGCCGTTGTTCGAAACCGATGCGGAAATTTTTCTGCATCTCACAAGGAGATTGACCGTGGGTCTCAATCTGAATGACAAAAAGGCCGTTGTCGCCGAAGTTTCCGCAAAAGTAGCATCTGCGCAAACGATCGTCGTGGCTGAGTACCGTGGCATCCAGGTTGCTCACTTGACGAAACTCCGTGCAACCGCGCGTGCCCAGGGCGTGTACCTGCGTGTTCTGAAGAACACGCTGGCTCGTCGCTCTGTCGAAGGCACGCAGTTCGCCAACCTGGCCGATGCAATGACCGGTCCGCTGATCTACTCGATCTCGGATGATGCCGTGGCAGCAGCGAAAGTCATCAACGACTTCGCCAAAACCAACGACAAGCTGGTCGTCAAGGCAGGTAACTATGCAGGCAAGCAGCTCGACGTAGCTGGCGTGACTGCTCTGGCGAGCATCCCGAGCCGTGAAGTCCTCATCTCGCAGCTGTTGGGCGTCATGCTGGCACCGGTTTCCGGCTTTGCACGTGGTCTGGCTGCACTGGCAGCCAAGAAGAGCGAAGGTTCCGAAGCTGCTCCGGCGGCCGAAGAAACCGCAGCGGCTTAATTGCCAAACGTTCTCGTCAAGTAATCAATCTGTAGCATACAAATCAATTAGGAGTTTCAAATGGCAATTAGCAAAGACGATATCCTGAACGCAGTGTCCGAAATGTCCGTGATGGACCTGAACGACCTGGTCAAGGCATTCGAAGAGAAGTTCGGCGTGTCGGCAGCTGCAATGGCAGCTCCGGCAGCTGGCGGCGGCGCTGCTGCTGCTGCTGTTGAAGAGCAGACCGAGTTCAACCTGGTGCTGACCGAAGTCGGCGCGAACAAAGTCGGCGTCATCAAGGCAGTTCGTGAAATCACCGGTCTGGGCCTGAAAGAAGCCAAAGACGTGGTTGACGGCGCACCGAAGACCGTGAAAGAAGCCCTGTCGAAAGCTGACGCAGAAGCCGGCAAGAAGAAGCTGGAAGATGCTGGCGCCAAGGCCGACCTGAAGTAATTTAGTATCATAGGCGCCGGTATCATTTAGCGCCCGAGCCAAAGCCAGGCCCTCCCTCTTGAAGGGGGAGGGCCGGCTTTGGCTCCTTTGTCGTCCCTGCCGTATTTAGCAACAGCAGTTTAGCAACAGCAGTTTAGCAACATCAGTTTAGCAACATTGTTTAGCAGTATCCCTCGTCCCAGTACCTAGTCCCGACACGAGATGGTAGTGCCTTGAGGTTTCGCCTGAATGCCGTTCGGTTTCCACCGATTGCAAGCATACAAGCCGAAACCTGAATTTTCTACCCTTTCCTGTCACTCACGGAGTGTCCATGCACTACTCATTTACTGAGAAGAAGCGCATCCGCAAATCATTCGCGAAGCGCGCCAACGTCCACAACGTTCCGTTCCTGCTGGCGACCCAGCTCGAGTCGTACGAAAACTTCTTGCAAGAGCACACTCCGGTGGCAACCCGCAAGAACGAAGGTCTGCAATCGGCCTTTACTTCCATCTTCCCGATCGTTTCGCACAACGGCTTTGCACGCCTGGAGTTCCTGTCCTACGTGCTGGGCGACCCCGCCTTCGACGTGAAAGAGTGCCAGCTCCGTGGCCTGACCTTCGCTTCCCCGCTGCGTGCGAAAGTGCGCCTGGTGATCCTGGACAAGGAATCGCCGACCAAGCCGGTCGTCAAGGAAATGAAGGAACAGGAAGTCTACATGGGCGAACTGCCCCTGATGACGACCACCGGTTCGTTCGTGATCAATGGCACCGAGCGTGTCATCGTGTCGCAGCTGCACCGTTCCCCGGGCGTGTTCTTCGAACACGACCGCGGCAAGACGCACTCGTCCGGCAAGCTGCTGTTCTCGGCCCGTATCATTCCTTACCGCGGCTCGTGGCTGGACTTCGAGTTCGACCCGAAAGACATCCTGTACTTCCGCGTCGACCGTCGCCGCAAGATGCCGGTGTCGATCCTGCTGAAGGCCATCGGCATGACGCCGGAGCAGATCCTGGCGAACTTCTTCGTGTTCGACAACTTCAACCTGCGCTCGGAAGGCGGCGAACTCGAGTTCGTGGCCGAACGCCTGCGCGGCGAAGTCGCGCGCTTCGACATCGTCAATCCGAAAGATGGCAAGACGATCGTCACGAAGGACAAGCGGATCAATGCCAAGCACGTGCGTGAAATCGAAGCTGCCGGTATCGCTCACATTTCCGTGCCGGAAGACTACCTGCTGGGCCGCGTGCTGGCCAAGAACATCGTCGATCCGGAAACGGGCGAAGTGGTGGCCTCGGCCAACGACGAGCTGACCGAAGAGCTGCTGAACCGCCTGCGCGATGCCAACATCAGCGCGATCCAGACGCTGTACACCAACGACCTGGACCAGGGCGCCTACATCTCGCAGACGCTGCGTATCGATGACACGGCCGACCAGAACGCCGCCCGCGTGGCGATCTACCGCATGATGCGTCCTGGCGAACCGCCAACCGAAGAATCGGTGGAAGCGCTGTTCAACGGTCTGTTCTACAGCGCCGACCGCTACGACCTGTCCGCCGTCGGCCGCATGAAGTTCAACCGCCGCATCGGCCGTGACGAACTGACCGGCGCGATGACGCTGGCCAATGAAGACGTGCTGGCCGTGATCAAGATCCTCGTCGAGCTGCGCAATGGCCGCGGCGAAGTCGACGATATCGATCACCTGGGCAACCGCCGCGTGCGCTGCGTGGGCGAACTGGCCGAAAACCAGTTCCGCGCCGGCCTGGTGCGCGTGGAGCGCGCCGTCAAGGAACGCCTCGGCCAAGCCGAAGCGGACAACCTGATGCCGCATGACCTGATCAACAGCAAGCCGATTTCGGCCGCGATCCGCGAATTCTTCGGTTCGTCGCAGCTGTCGCAGTTCATGGACCAGACCAACCCGCTGTCCGAGATCACCCACAAGCGCCGTGTTTCCGCACTGGGCCCGGGCGGTCTGACGCGCGAACGTGCCGGCTTCGAGGTGCGCGACGTGCACCCGACCCACTACGGCCGCGTGTGCCCGATCGAAACGCCGGAAGGCCCGAACATCGGCCTGATCAACTCGCTGGCACTGTATGCCCGCCTGAACGAATACGGCTTCCTGGAAACCCCGTACCGCAAGGTCGAGAACTCCAAGGTCACCGACAAGATCGATTACCTGTCGGCAATCGAAGAAGGCCGCTACATCATTGCGCAGGCGAATGCCCGCATCAATGAAGAAGGCCAGCTGGACGACGAACTGGTGTCGGCCCGCGAAGCCGGCGAAACCATCCTGGTATCCCCTGAGCGCATCCAGTACATGGACGTGGCACCGGGCCAGATCGTTTCCGTGGCAGCCTCGCTGATTCCGTTCCTGGAACACGATGACGCGAACCGTGCACTGATGGGCGCCAACATGCAGCGCCAGGCCGTGCCTTGCCTGCGCCCTGAAAAAGCGCTGGTCGGTACCGGTATCGAACGCACCGTGGCGGTCGACTCCGGCACCACCGTGCAGGCGCTGCGTGGCGGCGTGGTGGACTACATCGATGCAGGCCGCGTGGTGATCCGCGTCAACGACGAAGAGGCGCAAGCCGGCGAAGTCGGTGTGGACATCTACAACCTGATCAAGTACACCCGTTCGAACCAGAACACCAACATCAACCAGCGTCCGATCGTGCAAGTGGGCGACCGCGTGGCCAAGGGCGACGTGATCGCCGACGGCGCATCGACCGACCTGGGCGAGCTGGCACTGGGCCAGAACATGACCGTGGCCTTCATGCCATGGAACGGCCTGAACTTCGAGGATTCGATCCTGATCTCGGAAAACGTCGTCAAGGACGACCGTTACACCTCGATCCACATCGAAGAACTGTCCGTGGTTGCTCGCGACACCAAGCTCGGTGCCGAAGAGATCACCCGCGACATCTCGAACCTGGCGGAAAACCAGCTGGCCCGCCTGGACGAATCGGGCATCGTGTACATCGGCGCCGAAGTGCAGGCCGGCGACACGCTGGTCGGTAAAGTGACGCCGAAGGGCGAAACGCAACTGACGCCGGAAGAAAAGCTGCTGCGTGCGATCTTCGGCGAAAAAGCGTCCGACGTGAAAGACACGTCGCTTCGCGTGCCGTCGGGCATGGTCGGTACCGTGATCGACGTGCAGGTGTTCACCCGCGAAGGCATCCCGCGCGACAAGCGTGCCCAGCAGATCATCGACGACGAGCTGAAGCGCTACCGCCTGGACCTGAACGACCAGATGCGTATCGTTGAAGGCGATGCCTTCCAGCGTCTGGAAAAGATGCTGATCGGTAAAGTCGTCAACGGCGGTCCGAAGAAGCTGGCGAAGGGTGCTGCGATCACCAAGGAATACCTGGCCGACCTGGACAAGTACCACTGGTTCGACATCCGCCCGGCGGACGACGACGCGGCAACCGCGCTGGAAGCGATCAAGGAATCGATCAACGAGAAGCGCCACCAGTTCGACCTGGCCTTCGAAGAGAAGCGCAAGAAGCTGACGCAGGGCGATGAACTGCAGCCTGGCGTGCAGAAGATGGTCAAGGTCTACCTGGCCGTCAAGCGCCGCCTGCAGTCGGGCGACAAGATGGCAGGCCGCCACGGTAACAAGGGTGTGGTCTCGCGTATCGTGCCGGTGGAAGACATGCCGTACATGGCCGACGGTACGCCGGCGGACGTGGTGCTGAACCCGCTGGGTGTTCCGTCCCGTATGAACGTGGGTCAGATCCTCGAGACCCACCTTGGCTGGGCAGCGAAGGGCCTGGGCATCCGTATCGGCGAAATGCTGGCACAGCAGATCAAGGTCGAAGAGATGCGCAAGTACCTGACGACCGTGTACAACGAGTCCGGTGCGAAGGAAGACATCGCCTCGCTGTCCGACGACGAGATCATGAAGCTGGCGGCCAACCTGAAGAAGGGTGTGCCGTTCGCGACGCCGGTGTTCGACGGTGCGCACGAATCGGAAATCCGCCGCATGCTGGACCTGGCGTATCCGGACGACATCGCCTCGAAGCTGGGCATGACCCCGTCCAAGAACCAGGTCACGATGTACGACGGCCGCACCGGCGAAGCATTCGAGCGCAAGGTTACCGTCGGCGTGATGCACATGCTGAAACTGCACCACCTGGTCGACGACAAGATGCACGCCCGTTCGACCGGTCCGTACTCGCTGGTGACGCAGCAGCCGCTGGGTGGTAAAGCCCAGTTCGGCGGCCAGCGCTTCGGTGAGATGGAGGTGTGGGCACTGGAAGCGTACGGCGCATCGTACGTGCTGCAGGAAATGCTGACCGTGAAGTCCGATGACGTGAATGGCCGTACCAAAGTGTACGAAAACCTCGTCAAGGGCGATCACGTGATCGATGCCGGCATGCCGGAATCGTTCAACGTGCTGGTGAAGGAAATCCGTTCCCTGGGTATCGATATCGACCTGGAACGCACCTAAGCCGCACGCCGCCCGATCAGCCTGGCTGGTCGGGCAACTTCAAGAATTCATCACTACCTGGAGTGATACATGAAAGCCCTGCTCGATTTATTCAAGCAAGTACAGACGAACGAGACCTTCGACGCGATCAAGATCGGTCTCGCCTCGCCTGAAAAAATCCGTTCGTGGTCCTACGGCGAAGTCAAGAAGCCGGAAACCATCAACTACCGTACCTTCAAGCCCGAGCGTGACGGCCTGTTCTGCGCCAAGATCTTTGGCCCGATCAAGGACTACGAGTGCCTGTGCGGCAAGTACAAGCGCCTGAAGCACCGCGGCGTGATCTGCGAGAAGTGCGGCGTGGAAGTCACGCTGGCCAAGGTGCGCCGCGAGCGCATGGGCCACATCGAACTGGCTTCGCCGGTCGCCCACATCTGGTTCCTGAAGTCGCTGCCGTCGCGCCTGGGCATGGTGCTGGACATGACGCTGCGCGATATCGAACGCGTGCTGTACTTCGAAGCATATGTCGTGACCGATCCGGGCATGACGCCGCTGAAGAAGTGCCAGATCATGTCGGAAGACGACTACGCCGCCAAGTACGAAGAGTACGGCGACGACTTCACCGCCTTCATGGGTGCCGAGGGTATCCGTGAACTGCTGCGCTCGATCGACATCCACCGCGATGCCGAAACGCTGCGCGTGGAACTGAAGGAATCGAAGTCCGAAGCGAAGATCAAGAAATACGCCAAGCGCCTGAAAGTGCTGGAAGCGTTCCAGCGTTCCGGTATCAAGCCGGACTGGATGATCATGGAAGTGCTGCCGGTGCTGCCGCCGGAACTGCGTCCGCTGGTCCCGCTGGATGGCGGCCGTTTCGCCACGTCCGACCTGAACGACCTGTACCGCCGCGTCATCAACCGTAATAACCGCCTGAAGCGCCTGATGGAACTGCGCGCGCCGGAAATCATTACGCGTAACGAAAAGCGCATGCTGCAGGAAGCAGTGGACTCGCTGCTGGACAACGGCCGTCGCGGCAAAGCGATGACCGGCGCCAACAAGCGTCCGCTGAAGTCGCTGGCTGAAATGATCAAGGGCAAGGGCGGCCGTTTCCGTCAGAACTTGCTGGGCAAGCGCGTCGACTACTCGGGCCGTTCGGTCATCGTGGTGGGTCCGCAGCTGAAACTGCACCAGTGCGGCCTGCCGAAGCTGATGGCCCTCGAACTGTTCAAGCCGTTCATCTTCAACAAGCTGGAACTGATGGGTCTCGCGACCACCATCAAGGCAGCGAAGAAGCTGGTCGAGCAGCAAGAACCGGTCGTCTGGGACATCCTGGAAGACGTGATCCGCGAACACCCGATCATGCTGAACCGTGCGCCGACGCTGCACCGCCTGGGTATCCAGGCATTCGAGCCGGTGCTGATCGAAGGCAAGGCGATCCAGCTGCACCCGCTGGTCTGCGCCGCGTTCAACGCCGACTTCGACGGTGACCAGATGGCAGTCCACGTGCCGCTGTCGATCGAGGCACAGATGGAAGCGCGCACGCTGATGCTGGCGTCGAACAACATCCTGTTCCCGTCGAACGGCGAACCGTCGATCGTGCCGTCCCAGGATATCGTGCTGGGCCTGTACTACGCGACCCGCGAGGCGATCAACGCCAAGGGCGAAGGCATGCTGTTCCCGGACGTGTCGGAAGTGATCCGCGCGTACGACAACAAGGAAGTGGAACTGGCGACCCGCATCACCGTGCGTATCGTCGAGAACCCACGCGATCCGGCGACGGGCGAGTTCGTCCGCACGCTCACCCGTTATGAAACGACGGTCGGCCGCGCGATCCTGTCCGAGATCCTGCCGAAAGGCCTGCCATTCAGCGTGCTGAACCGCCCGCTGAAGAAGAAAGAGATCTCGAAGCTGATCAACACGTCGTTCCGCAAGTGCGGTCTGCGCGCCACCGTGGTGTTCGCCGACCAGCTGATGCAGTCGGGCTTCCGCCTGGCAACCCGCGCCGGTATCTCGATCTGCGTGGACGACATGCTGGTGCCGGACGTGAAGAAGTCGCTGATCGCCACCGCCGAATCCGAAGTCAAGCAGATCGAGCAGCAGTACGCTTCCGGTCTGGTCACCGCGGGCGAGCGCTACAACAAGGTCGTCGACATCTGGGGCAAGACCTCCGATGAAGTCGGCAAGGCGATGATGGACCAGCTGAAGGTGGAAGACGTCGTCAAGCGCGACGGCACCCAGTCGACCCAGGAATCGTTCAACGCGATTTACATGATGGCCGACTCGGGCGCCCGCGGTTCCGCGGCGCAGATTCGCCAGCTGGCCGGTATGCGCGGCCTGATGGCGAAGCCGGACGGTTCCATTATCGAAACGCCGATTACCGCGAACTTCCGCGAAGGCCTGAACGTTCTGCAGTACTTCATCTCGACCCACGGCGCTCGTAAAGGTCTGGCCGATACGGCACTGAAGACGGCAAACTCGGGTTACCTGACGCGCCGCCTGGTCGACGTGACGCAGGATCTGGTCGTGATCGAAGACGACTGCAACACGTCCAACGGCACGCTGATGAAGGCGATGGTCGAAGGCGGTGAAGTCATCGAGGCACTGCGCGACCGTATCCTGGGCCGCGTGGCACTCAACGACGTGGTCAATCCTGAAACCCAGGAAACCGTGTACGAAGCCGGCACGCTGCTGGACGAAGACATGGTCGAGGACATCGAGCGCCTGGGCATCGACGAAGTCAAGGTCCGCACGCCGCTGACCTGCGACACCCGTTTCGGCCTGTGCGCGAAGTGCTACGGCCGTGACCTGGGCCGCGGCCAGCTGGTCAATACCGGCGAAGCCGTCGGTGTCGTGGCGGCACAGTCGATCGGTGAGCCGGGTACCCAGCTGACGATGCGTACGTTCCACATCGGTGGTGCGGCATCGCGCGCTGCGGTGGCCTCGTCCGTCGAAGCCAAGTCGAACGGCACCGTGCGCTTCACCGCCACGATGCGTTACGTTACCAACGGCAAGGGCTCCCAGATCGTCATTTCGCGTTCCGGCGAAGTGCTGATCACGGATGACCATGGCCGTGAGCGCGAGCGCCACAAGGTGCCGTACGGCGCCACGCTGATCGTCAAGGATGGCATGACCATCAAGGCCGGCGTGCCGCTGGCAACGTGGGATCCGCTGACCCGTCCGATCATTACCGAGTACGCCGGTACGGTGCGTTTCGAGAACGTCGAAGAAGGCGTGACCGTGGCTCGCCAGGTGGACGAAGTGACCGGCCTGGCAACCCTCGTCGTGATCGACGCGAAGCGCCGTGGTTCGCTGACCAAGACCGTTCGTCCGCAGGTGAAACTGCTGAACGAAGAAGGCGCGGAAGTGAAGATCGCCGGCACCGAACACGCCGTGGCGATCGGCTTCCAGGTCGGCGCGCTGATCATGGTGAAGGATGGCCAGCAGGTATCGGTGGGTGAAGTGCTGGCACGTATCCCGACCGAATCGCAGAAGACCCGCGACATTACCGGTGGTCTGCCGCGCGTTGCCGAACTGTTCGAAGCTCGTTCGCCGAAAGATGCCGGCATGCTGGCGGAAGTCACCGGTACGGTGGCGTTCGGTAAAGAGACGAAGGGCAAGCAGCGCCTGGAAATCACCGACATGGACGGCAACAAGCACGAGTTCCTGATCACGAAGGACAAGCAGGTGCTGGTGCACGACGGCCAGGTGGTGAACAAGGGCGAGATGATCGTGGACGGCCCGGCCGATCCGCAAGACATCCTGCGCCTGCTGGGTATCGAAGCACTGGCCCGCTACATCGTCGACGAAGTGCAGGACGTGTACCGTCTGCAGGGCGTGAAGATCAACGACAAGCACATCGAGGTGATCGTTCGCCAGATGCTGCGCCGTGTCCAGATCACCAACGCCGGCGACACCGACTACATCGTCGGCGAGCAGGTGGAACGTTCGGAACTGCTGGACGAGAACGACAAGATGAACGCCGTGGCGAAGCTGCCGGCAACGTACGAAAACGTGCTGCTGGGTATTACCAAGGCATCGCTGTCGACCGACTCGTTCATCTCGGCCGCATCGTTCCAGGAAACCACGCGCGTGCTGACCGAAGCTGCGATCATGGGCAAGCGCGATGGCCTGCGCGGCCTGAAGGAAAACGTGATCGTCGGCCGCCTGATCCCTGGCGGTACCGGCCTGGCCTTCCACCGCGCCCGCCGCGAGAAGGAAGTCTGGGAAGCGGAAGAACGCAACGCCCTGCTGCAAGCCGAGCGCGCAGCGCAAGCAAGCACGGAGCTGGAAGCGCTGGAAACCCCGGCCGAACAGCACCACGAGGGCGGCGAAGGCTGATCCTTACCGTAGCCTTCGGGCTGCACATGAAAACGGCACCGAAAGGTGCCGTTTTTTTTTCGCCCGGTTCCTGCCGCGGGAGCCGCAAGCGGCTAGCGCCGCTGCTTCAGCGCACCAGCAGCATTCTCGTCCGCCGTGGTCAGGGCATTCGTCTCCACGATGACGAGATAATTCCCGGAGCTCGCCGGCTCCCAGCGCCACTCGGCGGCGATGACCGTCGTTGCGATCGTTCCCATCAGGATGATAACGGCCTGCCAGTAAGCTCGGTTCATGGATGACTCCCTTATTCGGTACGGGCATCCGTCTTGTTAATGCCCACAGGAAATGCCATCCTACTCAGCCAACAAGTCTCCATTTTGATCTGGCGCAAACATTGCCAAACATCATCAACATCCGTCGCACTACCGCACCGGCTTGCCGTCGTTATCCAGCACCACGATGTCGCCCCAGCCCAGCGCGCGGATGCCCGGCTCGATCCTCTTCAGGTCGCCCACCACCAGCCAGACCACGTCGTCCGGCCGGATGAATTTGCCGGCAGCGCCGGCCAGTTGCGGGGCCTGCAAGGTGCGCATATTGGCGGCGTAGTTGGCCCAGTAGTCCTCCGGCAACCCCAGGTTGATCGTCTCCAGCGCCGCCGATTCCAGCGCGCTGATCGTCTCGAAGCGCCCGGCCAGCCGCGACGTCATGTTGCGCATGATGCTCGTGAACTCGTCTCCCGCGATCGGCCGTTTGCCGGCGATGTCGCGGATTTCCTTGCTCACTTCGATCATCGATTCTTTCGTCTTGTCCGACTGCACGGCGATCAGGGTAAAGAAATTGCGCGGGCCGCGCACGCTGGTCAGCCGGCCCACGCCGCCGTAGCTCCAGTGCTTGTCCAGCCGCAGGTTGCGGTTCAGGCGGGACGTCGCCATGCCGCCGAAGTTCTGCATCACCGGTTCCATTGCCAGGTCTTCCGGCTGGCGCGGCGGCAGCGACAGGTGGCCGGCCAGGATCGTCGATTGCAGCGCGTCGGGTTTGTCGATCAGGTAGATCCGCTTCGCCGGAACCGCAGCGGGGGCCGTGGCGGCGGCTTTAGCGGGAGCGCTGCCGGCCTGCCATTTGCCGAACGACGCTTCCAGCAGCGGCACCACCTGCGCCAGCGTGGTGTCGCCGGTCACGACGATCGTGGTACTGCCGGGCTTGAACCATTCGCGATGCCAGCGAACCAGGTCTTCGCGTGCAAGGCCCGCCACCGAGTGCTCGAAACCGGAAGCGGGGAGTCCATAGCTGTTGCCTGCACCGTACAGGATCGCCGGCAGCGTCCGCAGCGCCAGTGCGTTCGGCTGCGCCTTTTCCTGCGCAATGCCGGCCAGCCGGCGCTGTTTCGCCAGCGCGAACTGGTCGGCCGGGAACGCCGGCGCCAGCGCCGCTTCGGCCAGCAGCGCCAGCGACGGCGCCAGGTTGGCCGCCGTGGCATGCAGCCGCACCGCCGACATGTCCGGGCCCGTGCCGGTGTAGAGCCGCGCACCCAGCGATTCAAGCGCGTCGGACATCTGGTAGGCGTCACGTGACTTGGTTCCCTTGTCCAGCAGCTCCAGCGTCAGCGATGCCAGCCCGGCTTTTTCCGGCGTGTCGGCTGCCGTGCCGGCATCGATCGCCAGCGCCACGTTGACGATCGGTGCCGAGTGGCGCTCCAGCAGCACCACCTTCAGGCCATTGGACAGCGTGGCCTTCTGCATTGCCGGGAATGTCACATCGGGCGCGTTGCCGAGGGCCGGCAGCACCTTCCGGTCGAGCGCCGAGGCCGCCGCGGAGACCCTGGCGAACGGCTTCACCGTCATCGTGTAGTGGGGCGCGCGCAGCCATTGCGCGGCCGTCGCCTCCAGGGCGGCCGGCTGGGCGGCGGACAGCGTATCGAGCTGCTTCAGGTAGGCGTCCGGCGTGCCGCCGTAGGTCATGCTTTCGGCCAGCACATCCGAGCGGCCGCCGAAGCCGCCCAGGCGTTCGATGCCGCGCGCGAACGCCGCCAGCGTGCTGGCCTTGACGCGCGCCACCTCCCGCGCGGTCGGCCCCTTGTCCAGCAGTTCGGCCAGCACGGCATCGAGTTCTTTTTCCACCAGGGCCGGATCGACACCGGGCGTCACCGTGACGGCGATGTCGAACGTGCTCGACAGTTCACTGACGTCGACACCCGCCGACACGCCGGTCGCCAGTTTCTTCTCGTCGATCAGCCGGCGGTTCAGCCGCGCATTCCTTGAGTTCGCCAGCACGTCGGAAACCATGCCGAGCTTTACCACATCGGTGTCGCGCCAGCCCGGCACATGCCAGCTGCGATAGATGCGCGCCTGCGGCACGCGGTCTTCCATTTCGTCGCGCATGCTGCGTTCCAGCTTCGGAACCCACGCCTCCAGGCGCGGTAGCGGCGGTCCGGGCGGGATCGATTCAAAATATTTCTTCACGAGCTCCAGCGCACGCTCCGGGGAGATGTCGCCGGCCAGTGAGATCACCGCGTTATTCGGGCCGTAATAGGTTCGGTACCACTCGCGGATATCCTCCAGCGATGCGGCCGCCAGGTCGTCCATGCTGCCGATCACCGGCCAGGAATACGGGTGCGAATACGGGTACATCTTCGCCGATTTTTCCAGGTGCACCCGGCCATACGGCTGGTTTTCTCCCTGGCGCTTTTCGTTCTGCACCACGCCGCGTTCCCGCTCCAGCATTTCCTTCGATATGTAATTGCCGAGAAAACCCATCCGGTCCGCTTCCAGGTACAGCGTGCGCTCGAGCGCGGACACGGGCACATCCTCGAAGAAGTTGGTACGGTCGGTATTGGTGGTGCCGTTGCGGTTATTGGCTCCCAGGTCGTCCATCGCTTCACGGAAGCCGTGCGGATGGTTTTCCGAGCCGTTGAAGAAGAAGTGCTCGAACAGGTGCGCAAAGCCGGTCTTGCCGCGCTTTTCGTTGCGCGAGCCCACGTGGTACCAGATATTCACGCCCACGACCGGCACGCTGCGGTCTTCATGCACGATCAGCGTCAGCCCGTTCTGCAGCACGAATTTCTTGTGGGGGATGACATAAGCCTGCCGTTGATATGGCGCGGCAGCCGGGGTATTGATTGCCGGCGGTGCGGCCAGGGTTCCAGCGCTGATGCAAGCCGCCAGCAAGGCGAAGATAATCGTGCGTTTCATGGGGTTCCCCGAGGTGAAGGACCAGGGCATTGTAGCGTGTCGAAACGGCAATAACGCGCCGATCGTCCCCGGCCATCATGCTAAGATTTGGTCCATGATCCCATCTGCCCTGTTTACTCCCGCCCAGCAAAAACTGCTGGGTTTGTTGTTTGTACGGGTGAATGAAGGATTTCACCTCAACGAAATCATGCGCCAGACAGGGCTCGGCAGCGCATCGGCGCAGCGCGAACTGAAGCGGCTGCACGAGTCGGGCCTGATCGTGTCGGAGCGGATCGGCAATGTGCGCCAATTCCGGCCGAACAAGGAAAGTCCCGTCTACGAAGAATTGACGAGCATCGTCAAGAAAACCTTCGGCCTGCTCAGCGTATTGCATTCCACCTTGGGGCCGCTGCGCAAGTCGCTGAATGTCGCCTTCGTGTACGGGAAAACGGCCAGGGAACAGGAAGCGACGCCGGATGCCGTCGAGCTGTTGCTGATCGGCGAAAACACCACGTATGGGGAACTGCTGAGCCGGATGCCGGTGGCGGAGCGGCTGTTGCGCCGCAAGATCAATCCCAACCTCTATTCGCTGCCCGATTTCAAGCGGCGCGTGCGCGAACAGCAGGGTTTCATCCTGAACGTGCTGGAAGAACGCAAGATGTTCGTACTGGGCGATGAAGCGGACCTGGATCGCATCGTGCAGGATGCGCAGGCGGATCGATAACGCCTGGATCGATAACGCCTGGATCAATAACGCTTACTTGGCCCGGTCGGGTAACGGGAAGTCATCGGCCAGGCGCTGGCCGGTGGCCTGCGCCGGTAACGCGCGCTCCAGCGGGAACCCCAGCGCGAAACGGGTATATCTGCCCACCTCGGATTCGCAGGAGATCGTGCCGCCGAACGCGGTGACCACCTTGTGGCAGAACGCCAGCCCCATGCCGGTGCCGCCGCCTGTCTTGCGCGTCGTGTAGAACGGTTCGAACACGTGCGGCAGCACATCGGCGGCAATGCCGTGGCCCGTATCGGTAACGATCAGCATATTCTGGTCGAAGTCACGGTAGCATTCGATCACCACCGCGCCTTCGCCCTTCGATTTCAGCGCGTGCAGCGCATTCTTCAGCAGGTTGTACAGCACGTACACGAGCAGCGTATCCGACCCATAGAAGCGGAAATCGTCGCTCAGCCGCACGCTGACCCTGGCCCGCTCGCGCTCGGCGAACGGGTAGCAGGCCAGCGCTTCGTCGACCACTTTCTTGATCGAGTGCATGGTGAAATTGTCGCGTTCCAGTGAACCCACGCGCGCCGATGCCAGCAGCATGTCGACGATGAAGTTCGAGCGCGATACCTCGGCCTCGATATGCCGCGCGATCTCGCTCAGGTATTCCAGCTGTTCCTCGTTCAGGCCGGGCGCCTGCGAGCGCCGGTAGCCGGCGATCAATTCGGGCAGGTTGCGCGCCAGCACCCGCGACTGGCTGCGGATGGTTGCCAGCGGCGTGCGCACCTCGTGCGCGATGCTGGCCGCCGTGGCCAGCGGATCGGCCAGCAGGTTGTGCCGCACCATGGCCTGCGCGATCAGGCCCAGGCTGGCGGCGATGAACAGCACGCCCGGGGGATAGAACTCCACCCCGTAATTGCACAGGTAGTCGATGGACGCCACGGCATAGATCAGGATGCTGACGAGGCAGTAGCGCAGCCGCGCCTTTTCCGTCGACAGCGCCACCTGCTGGCGGCGGTACAACAGGTAAAGGCCGCGCAGGATCACCGCAGCCGTCTGCAGCAGGTGCACCGGATGCAGCCAGCCGGCCCGCGGATAGAAGCCGTAAAAATACGTATACAGGCCGGACAGCAGCCAGTCGGTCGTGGGAATCAGCAGTGCCAGCAGGGCTGCCAGCGCATAACTGGCATGCACGAACGGGCGCTCGCTGCGGCGGCCCGTCAGTTCGGCGATGAAGTGGTACAGCGTGGTGGGCAGGAACAGGATCGGCAGGTAACCGAGGCGCACGAGCATCAGCGCCGTGTCGGCATTCTTGACCTGGAACATCAGCGCCCACGCAGCCTGCCAGCAGAACGTGGTAATGCAAATAAGGAAGAAGGTCAGGCTGGCGCGATTGACGCCGCGCGAATTCAGCACATACACGCCGTAGCTGATGAATACCAGCGATACCAATCCCGGCAAGATCGAATACATGCGTGCGCTCCCTCGGAATTTACAGTGAACAGGCAAGCGATCTTAGCAACAGAAAATGGCGAAGTGCGTACCGAGTTCCCCGAAATTGGCTAAACGTTGCGCTTAGTCAAAAGCGAATAATGCTTTAAGGCAAAAAGTAGAGGTGTTCGGCATCGTGTCGAGCACCTGCCGGCGGCCGGCGTCTACTTCTCAGGAGAAAGTCATGTTTATGCATGCCAACGTAGCGAGCGAAGCCAACATCAATGCAGCGCTGACGTTCCATCATCAGCTGTCGATCTATCTCAAGGATTCGAATGCCTATGGAAATACGTATTTTGCGCGTTATTTCGAATGGCAAGGCATCTGCCGCGAGAAATGGTTTTATGAGTGCATTTCACGCGACATGTTGCAGCAGGAGGGCGTCTTCATCACCAAACATGCCGAGCAGGACTTCTTACAGGAAACCTTCCCTTTCCAGGACATCACCTGTGAAGTCAACAGCTACGACATCAAACGCTGTTCGTTCTGGCTCGAATTCCGCTTCCATGCGAACGGCGAACTGGTGGCCAGGGGGCGCCAGCAACTCGTGTTCGCCAGCCACACCAAGCAGATCAAGGCATTGCCCGAACTGGTCCTGAAACGTATCGGGCGCTATGCCTTGAAGAAGTAATGGCGGAATTGGACACCGTTCCGGCGCGAACATCGCCGCACCGGCCGTACAGCAGACATCAGTCTTCACCTGGCAACAACACGCATGCCCAAACAATGCAGCGTACCGCCCAGGCAGTAACGATCACGGCACGCGCTGCTGCGCGATCCAGCCATCGATCTTCGCTTCCAGCAAACTCAGCGGCAATGTGCCGTCACCCAGCACCTGTTCGTGGAACGCCGGCAGGCTGAACCTGTCGCCCAGCGCCGCTTGCGCCCGCTGCCGCAATTCCATGATCTTCAACGCACCGATCTTGTACGCCAGCGCCTGGCCCGGCCATGCCATGTAGCGTTCCGTCTCGCTGCGCGCCACCGCGTCGTAACCCAGCGTGTCTTTCATGTACTGGATCGTCTGTTCGCGGGTCCAGCCTTTCGCATGCATGCCGGTATCGACCACCAGGCGCGTCGCACGCAGCAGTTCGTCGTTCAGGTGGCCGAAGTACTGGGCCGGATCGTCGAACAGCCGCATCTCCCGCCCCAGCGTTTCCGCGTACAGCGCCCAGCCTTCGGTAAATGCCGTGTTGCCGCCGAACTTGCGGAAGTTCGGCAAGCCCAGTTCCTGCATCAGTGCGATGTGGAAATGGTGGCCCGGCTTGCCTTCATGCAGGAACAGCGTCGTCATGCCTGTATTGCCGTATTTGGCGGGATCGGTGACGACGGACCAGAATACGCCGGGCCGCGAACCGTCCGCGGCCGGTGCCGTGTAATGGTCGGATGCCGTATCGCGCGACAATTCCGGTTCCAGCCGCAGATCCAGTTTTGCCTTCGGCAGCAGCGTGAACATCGCCGGCAGCTTTTCATCGAGCACGCCATCGAGCTTGCGGTATACGGCCTGCACCTCGTCCTCCGTCTTGAACGGGAAGAAGCGCGGCTGTTGCGAAACCCAGACCGGCAGGCCGGCAGCGGGGCCGTCATAGCCCAGCTGCGGCCCCAGCTTGGCGAACTCGGCCTGGATGCGCGCCACTTCCTTCAGGCCGATCTCGTGGATCGCTTCCGGCGCCAGGGCGGTCGTGGTGGACTCCGCCACGCGTACCGCATACCAGGCGCGGCCGTTCGGTACCGCCGAAAAGCCGGTGGAGGTGCGGCAGGCCGGAATGTAGTCGTTCTCGATGAAAGCGGCCAGCCGCGCCAGCGCCGGCTGCAGCGCGGCGGCCGCCGCGCGGTAGTCGGCCGTCAGCCGGGTCTGGTCGGCGGCGGAAAAGCCGGCCGGCATGCGCTTGACGGGAGAGTAGTAAATGCTTTCCTCCGGCACCGTGCTGACCAGCTTCCTGAACTGCGGCAGTGCCGAGACCATGATGGCTTTTGGCTGCGTGACGCGGGTCCGCATGCCCTCGCGCATATTGGCGATGGCCTGGTCGATCCAGGCCGGCAGTTGCGTGAGCCGGTTCAGGTAAGCGCGGTATTGCTTCACCGTGGTCAGCGGCTGCGATGCCTCGCCGCTGGCAAAATTCGCCAGTGTCACCGGCAGGCTGTCCATCTGGCTGACCGGCAGCAGGTGGCCCGGATACGGCTGGTACGACAGCAGCGTCCTGAGTTCGAACGCCAGCACGTCGTAGTTGATCCGGTCGCGGTGCGTCAGCTTGTTGCGGTCGATCGTCCGGAGGCGGCGCGTGTAGTCGCGGTAGCGGGCGAACTGCCTGGCCCGCTCGGTCGGGGCGATGGCCATGCCGATCTGGTCGTCGAAGCGGTTGTCGCCGTTGTCGGTGGCATAGACCGGCTCGAAACGGGCGATGGCGTCGTAATACTCGTCCGCCAGCGCCAGGAATTTCTTGCTTTCGGCGGCGGAAACGGCAGCCGAGACCTTGCCGGCCGGTGCCGCCGGCGCCACGGCCGGCATGGTGGCCCGGGCCGGGCCGAAGGCCAGCAGCAGGGCAGCGGCCAGCACGCCCAGCGTGCGCGATTCGATACAGTACTTCATAGGTGAATTCCGAATATGGGTAATGAGAAATGCAGCGGCGCAAGCATAAGCGATCTGCCGCGCTGGCGAAACGGTTATCGCTGGCCTTACGCGGCCGGACAGCGCAAATGTCTGTTCATTTACATAAATTGTATTGCTTTGTCATATCAGTATTGTTGGGATAGCAATGCCATTAGACTAACGTAAAGCTTGTCGCCGACAGGCAATCAAACGTTGTTCACCGCAATCAATCAGGAGCAAGCATGAAGCAATTGTTCGGTCTCGGCCTGCTGGCCGCCGCCCTGTCCGCCCCGCTGCACGCCGCCGCCGACCCGGTCAACTGGATCAACTGGAACGGCAACGTCGCAAAGCATGGCACCATGGACCAGGATGGCAAGACGATCGATGTCACGTACACGGGTGCCGCGGGTACGCCGCATACCGATTATTTCACGCACTTCCCTGGTACCTACCTCAGCGGCGCGGTCAGCAACGGGCCCGGCACCAACGGTTTCCTGCACCTTTCCGGCGGAGAATATGCAATGCAGCACCACGTGCACTTCTCGTCGGCCGTCGTCGATCCCTATATCGCGTTCATCAGCCTGGGCGCCTCCAGCCATGCCGCCAGCTTCACATTCCAGGGCGTGGCCAGTATCGACCTGCTCAGTGAAGGAGGCGGCTCCTGGGGTGACGGCGAGCTGACAGTGGTGGGCAATACCGTTTTCGGCAAGGAAGGCAACGGCGTGGTGCGCCTGAACGGCACCTTTACCGACCTCTACTTTACGACACCCGTGTTCGAGAACTGGTATGGCGCCGCGATCGGCGCTGCCGCCGTCAGTCCGGTCCCGGAGCCGGGCACCTGGGGCATGGTGCTGGCCGGCAGCCTGGTCGTGGCGCTGGCGGGCCGCCGCCGCGGCAGCGACAGGTTCAGGCAGCCGGCATGACGGGAAACCAGCGCCGGAAAACCGCAGCCCGGCGGGAGCCTGGCGTGGAAGGCCATCTCCGCTACCGGAAGAGCGCTCAGGCAGTCAGGCCGGTTGCGAGGTTTCGGCCAGCCGGTGTTCATAGAGCGCCGCCACCACGTCCGACTGCGTGACGATGCCGGCGAAGCGTTCTTCGGCGTCGACGATGGGGATGTGATGCAGGCCAGCGTCGGCCATCAGCGGCACCAGGTCCACGATCGGCGTGTCGGTCTGTGCCACGCGCGGGCGCGCCGTCATGATCTGGCCCACCACTTCCGCCTTTTCCGTATGGGAAAGGCCGGACGGCTTCAGGAAGTCCTTCAGTTTCTCGCGCATGCCGCGGTAGTCGTCCAGCCCGCTGTGCTTGAGGAAATCGCTTTGCGTCACGATGCCGATCACCCGCCGGGCCGGATTGAGCACGGGCAGGGCGGCGATATGGCGGCCGCGCATCGCCTGCCAGGCCTCCGTCAACGGCGTCGCGAATTCCGCCGTCACCACGTCGCGCGACATGATGTCGCCACAGCTGATCACGCCGAAGCGGCGCTGGTAAGCGCGCATTTCCGTTTGCAGGAACAGCGCCTCCAGGTCGTCGCGGCTGATGTCGAGCACCTGGCCATAGCGCCGCAGCACCGCATCCAGGTCTTCCGGCTTGAAGCCCAGCCGCACCGTCGGCACTTCATCCCTGGTGGCATGCGGATTCGGGTGCGACAGCGTTTGCGCGTGCGGATAGCGCCGTCCCGTCAGGTTGTTGTAGACGATCGCCGCCGTGACCAGCAGCAGGGAATCGACCAGCACCGGGCCCAGTGCGAACGAGAAGCCGGCCGCATGCACGGCGGGGCCGCCGATCACGGCGGTCAGCGCCGCTGCGCCGCCGGGCGGGTGCAGGCAGCGCGTGAAAAACATCGTGGCAATGGCCAGCGCCGTGCCCAGCGCCGCCAGGGCGGGCAGCGGCAGCAGGTGGCCCAGCCAGCGCACGCAGGCGGCAGCGACAAGGGCGGAAATGACATTGCCGCCAATCACCGACCAGGGTTGCGCGAGCGGACTGGCGGGCAGGCAGAACAGCAACACGGACGAGGCACCCATCGGCGCCACCAGCCAGATCGCATCTTCGCCCAGCATCAAGTGCGCCACGGTGCCCGTGACGAGGAGTCCCAGCAAGGCGCCGGCGCTGGCACGCAGGCGTTCGGTTGTACTGGCCGTGCTGGGGGCCGGCAGCAAAACACTAAACAAAGATCTTACACGCATCTTTCGATTATCCCATGGCGGCCCCATGCGCGACCAGATCCAGCGGCAGGGCAGTCGTGTATTTGATCTGTTCCATCGAGAAGGCCGACGACACGCCGGTGAGGTTGGCCACGCGGATCAGCTTCTTGTAGAAGCGGTCGTAGCCATCGATGTCGGTGGTGGCGACTTTCAGCAGATAGTCGACGTCGCCGCTCATCCGGTGGAATTCCATCACTTCGGGCAGCGCGACCACGGCGGCGGCAAACTTCGCCAGCCACTGTTCGTCGTGCTGGCTGGTACGCACGCTGACGAACACTGTGACCGGCAGCCCGGCCTTGCGTCGGTTGACCAGCGCTACCCGCCGATCCAGGTAGCCGTCGTCCTGCAGGCGTTTCAGGCGCTTCCAGCACGGCGTGCTGCTCAGGCCCACCTTCTCCGCCAGGTCGGCCACCGACAGCGTGCCATCCACCTGCAACGCGCCGAGAATCGCGTAATCGAATTTATCCAGATCGTTCATGCCAGGTTTTATCGCAATATAAGAATGAATGTTCTCATTATGTGTCCAAAACAAGTATTTTTGGCATGGCTGCTCCGCCGTTGTCCGATAAGCTGACTGGATGAACGATGAAATATATCTCGACGGAAATGCCACGAGCGCCGTCCTGCCCGCCGCGCTGCGGGCCGCCGTGCTGGCAATGGAAGACCGCTACGGCAATCCCAGCAGCACGCACGCCGCCGGGCTGAGGGCGAAAGCCGTGCTGGATGCCGCGCGTGCGCGCGCCGGCAGGCTGCTCGGCGCTGGCCCGGGCCACGTGATGTTCAACAGCGGCGCCACCGAAGGCATCCAGACAGCCGTGCTGTCCGCCTTGTGCGCTGTGCGTGCGCGCCGCGCCGCCGGGGAGCCGGCCGGCACGCTGCTGGTCTACGGCGCTACCGAGCACAAGGCCGTACCGGAAAGCCTCGCGCACTGGAACGCGCTGCTGGGCCTGGACCTGGAACTCGTGCCGCTGCCGGTCGGGGCAGATGGGCGCCACGACCTGGCGGCGCTGCGCCGGCTGGCGCCTGCCGCGGCGTTCGTCTGCACGATGGCGGCCAACAACGAGACCGGCGTGATCTCGGACCTGGCCGGCATCGCCGCCGCGCTGGAAGGCAGCCCGGCCCTGTGGATGGTCGACTGCGTGCAGGCGCTCGGCAAACTGCCGCTCGATCTCGCCACCACCCGCATCGACTACGCGCCATTCTCCGGCCACAAGCTGTATGCGCCGAAGGGCATCGGCATGCTGTATGTGCGCGCCGGGGCACCGTTCACGCCGCTGATGAAGGGGGGCGGGCAGGAAACCGGCTGGCGCTCCGGCACCGAAAACATGGCGGGTATCGCCGCGCTGGAGGCGGTGCTGGCGGCGCTGGAGTCCGGCAGCATGGCGGACGGGACCACGTTCCGCTCCCACGCCGAACAGTGCGCGTTCCGCGAACGGCTGGCAAGCGCGCTGCGCCTGGCGCTGCCCGGCATCGTCTTCAATGCGCCATTCGACAAGGCGCTGCCGACCACGCTCAATTTTTGCGTACCCGGATTGTCCAGCAAGGAATTGCTGGACCTGTTCGATGCCGCCGCCGTGCGCGTGTCCGCCGGCAGCGCCTGTTCCGCCGCGAAGGCGCAGCCGTCGTATGTGCTCGATGCGATGGGCTTGCCGGAATGGCGCAGCAGCAGTGCCGTGCGGCTGTCGTTCGGCCCGCTGATGGATGAGGCCACCGTGACCGAGGCCTGCGCGCGGATTGCCCGCTGCGGCGATGCCCTGCGCACGGCGGGAATGCTAGGCGAGCCGACGGGGCCACGGCCGGACGGCCTGCTGCAATGGACGGCCGGCGACCGCCATACGTGGCTGGTACTCGACGCCGCCAGCGGCACCTGCGCCGTGATCGATGCCCAGCCGGCGCTGGCCGGGCGCATCGACGGGTTGCTGCGTGCGTACGGTTATCGCGTGGCGGCCCGGCTGTCCACGCGCGACGGCGCCGCGTGGCCGGCACCCGGTGACTGCCTTGCCCTGGGCAGGCAGAGCCTGCGCCGCATCGCGCTCGGCGCCGGTACCCTGTGCTACCTGCTGGGGCCGCAGGGCGAACCGCCGCGCCACGCGTTCATCGGCGATGCCGACCCGTCCAGCCTTGCCGGCCACGTGCCGCCGGAGGTATTGCTCTGTCCGGCCACCGAGGTCCTGTCCACGCTGGGCAACCGCCCGGCACCGGACGGCGGCATCGACCTCGATGCCGCCGGACTGGCGAACCTGCTGCGCCGCCGCCCGGATGCCATGCTGGTGGATGTGCGCGAGCCGCACGAGCACGCGGTCGCCGTGCCTTTCCCCGGCATGCCGGCAACCAGCATTCCGCTCAGCCGGCTGGCCGGCGAAGTGCCGCGCTGGCTGGCACAGCCCGGACAGGTGCCGCTGGTGTTTCTCTGCCGCAGCGGCAACCGCAGCGCACGCGCCGCAGGCTGCCTGCGCCGCCTTGGTTATGAGCAGGCTTACCACCTGCAAGGAGGGATCGCGCTGAGCTGAGCGGTTTTCGTCATCCCTGCAAGTAAAAAGGCGGCCTCGGCCGCTTTTTTTATTTGCGGGGCAGGATTATTTTGCACTGCATCATTGCTATGTACGCTAGCGAACAGTGATGTGGCGTGCGCCCGAATAATATTTCCTGCAACATACTCTCAGCCGTGGCGGGCCGCCTTGCCTGCCGCCCCGAAGCGAGGCTCCCTTGAAAGAACACCTCAAATTGTGGCCCGGCTTCTTTGCCGGATTCCAGGAAGCCTCGCCCGGTTCCGCCGCACCCGATACTGAAGAAGACCTGCCGTTCCGAGCCGAGCTCTACAGTGCTCAGCAGATGGCACAGCACGGCCGAACGCTGGCGGAAACCCATGTGCTGAGCAAGCGCCGCGGCGCCGACCGCCTGCTGGCCCGCCTGAGCGACAACGCCCGGTTATTGCGCGCCACCGCCGAGGAATTGACGGCCGTCGTCAAGGAAGGCCGGCAGATCACGCCCGCATCCGAATGGCTGCTGGACAACTACTACCTGATCGAAGAACAGATCCGTATCGCCCGGCGCCACCTGCCGAAGGGCTACAGCAAGGAACTGCCGCGCCTTGAAAAAGGTGCGGCCGACGGCACGCCGCGCGTATACAAGCTGGCGCTGGAAGTGATTTCCCATGGCGATGGCCGCGTCGACCCGGAAAGCCTGTGCCGCTTCGTCGAGGCTTACCAGGAACTGGCACCGCTGACGCTCGGCGAGCTGTGGGCGATTCCGATCATGCTGCGCCTGGCACTGCTGGAAAACCTGCGCCGGGTGGCCGCGCGCGTTGCCGAGAACCGCTACCAGCGCGACCTGGCGAACAGCTGGGCCGACCAGATGGTGGAGATCGCCGACAAGAATCCATCCGGCCTGATCCTGCTGGTGGCCGACATGGCCCGTTCGAACCCGCCCATCACGAGCGGTTTTGTCGCCGAGCTGGCACGGCGGCTGCAGGGACAGAGCCCGGCGCTGACGCTGGCGCTGACGTGGGTCACGTACCGGCTGGCCGAAACGGGGCAGACGATCGAGCAGCAGATCCAGGCCGAGATCGGCCAGCAGGCAGCCGACCAGGTGTCGATCGCGAACACCATCGGCAGCCTGCGTTTCCTCGGCACGATGGACTGGCAGGAATTCGTCGAAACGATGAGTGCCGTCGAGCGTGCGCTGCGCGAGGATCCGTCCGGCATCTATGGCGCGATGGATTTCGCTACCCGCGACCAGTACCGCCACGTGGTGGAAAAAATCGCGCGCGGCTGTGCGCTGTCCGAAGCACAGGTGGCGCAGGAGGCGGTCGAGCTGGCGCGCGCACACATGGGCAGCGACGATCCGCGCCACGGCCACGTGGGCTTCTACCTGGTCGACAAGGGCGTGCTGCTGCTGGAAAAAAAGGTGGCACGGCGCCGCAAGCCGCGAGAGTCGCTGCGCGCCACCGTGCGCGCCGCACCGCTGACGTCGTACCTCGGCGCGATCTCCGCGCTGTCGGTGATCGCCACCGCGCTGATGGTCGAGCGCGCGATCCGCGATGGCGTGGCTGGCTGGGAAGTCGCCGTGCTGGCCGTGCTGGGGCTGATGGGCAGCAGCCAGCTGGCGCTGGCGCTGGTGAACTGGTTCGCCACCCTGGTCGCGCATCCGAGCCCGCTGCCGCGGATGGATTTCAAGGAGGGCATCCCCTCCGATGCGCGCGCGATCGTCGTCGTGCCTTCGCTGTTCTACAGCCTGGAAAACGTCGACGAACTGTGCGAGCAGCTGGAAGTGCGCTTCCTCGCCAACCGCGATCCGAACCTGCATTTCTGCCTGCTGTCCGACTTTGCCGATGCGCAGGCCGAAACGCTGCCCACCGATGCCGGCCTGCTCGAGCGCGCCCGCGCCCGCATCGAGGAACTGAACCGCAAATACGGCCTGGAAGACAATCCCTGCCCGTTCCTGCTGCTGCACCGGCCGCGCCTGTGGAATCTTGCCGAACGCGCGTGGATGGGCCACGAGCGCAAGCGCGGCAAGCTGGCCGACCTGAACCGCTTCCTGCGCGGCGGCGCGCGTGACCGCTTCACGCTGGTCGTCGGCGAGAGCGGCCAGCTGCACACGGTGAAATACGTCATCACGCTGGATGCCGACACCCAGCTGGCGCGCGATTCGGCACGCCAGTTCATCGCCACCATGAAACACCCGCTGAACCAGCCAAGGATCGACGCGCGCACCAACCGCGTGCTGTCCGGCTACGGCATCCTGCAGCCCCGCGTGGCCGTCAGCCTGCCCAGCCCGAACGCTTCGCTGTACGAGCGCCTGTGTGGCGGCGAGCCGGGCATCGACCCGTACACGCGCACCGTGTCCGACGTGTACCAGGACGTGTTCGCCGAAGGCTCGTTCATCGGCAAGGGCATCTACGACCTGGACGTGTTCGAGAAAGTGCTGGGCGAGCGCTTCCCGGAAAACCGCATCCTGTCGCACGATCTGCTGGAAGGCTGCTACCTGCGCGCCGGACTGCTGTCCGACGCCCAGCTGTACGAGCAGTATCCGCAGCGCTACCAGGAAGACGTGAGCCGCCGCCATCGCTGGATCCGCGGCGACTGGCAGCTGGCCGGCTGGCTGTTCGGCCGGGTGCGTACCGCGATCGGCGCGCGCGAGAACAACCCGCTGTCGGCACTGTCGCGATGGAAGCTGTTCGACAATCTGCGCCGCAGCCTGGTGGCACCGGCGCTGACGCTGTCGCTGCTGTTCGCCTTCGCGGTACTGCCGCATCCGTGGTTCTATACCAGCATGGTGCTGGCCATCATCTTCGTGCCCGCCATCGCCGCCGCGCTGTACGACCTGGCGCACAAGTCGCCGGACACGCTGTGGCGGCAGCACCTGCCGAACGCGCTGCGCCGCAGCGGACTGCAGTTCGCCCACGGCGTGCTGTCGCTGGTCTTCCTGCCCTACGAGGCGTATGTCAGCCTCGACGCGATCGTGCGCACCGCCTGGCGCCTGCTGGTGTCGAAGAAGCACCTGCTGCAATGGCGCCCGTCGGCACTGTCGCGCGCCAACGGCGGCCTGGGCGCCAGCTGGCGGGCAATGTGGGTCTCGCCGGCGCTGGCGCTGGCGGCCGGCGCCGCGCTGCTGCTGTGGCGCGGGGCGGCGTTCGGGCCTGCCGTGATCTTCCTCGTCGCCTGGCTGGTGGCGCCGGTGGTGGCATGGTGGATCAGCCGTCCGGTCGAGCGCCTGGAAGCGCAGCTGGACAACGACCAGCGCCGGTTCCTGCACGTGTTGGCGCGCAAGACATGGGCATGGTTCGACACCTTCGTGGGGCCGGACGACCACTGGCTGCCGCCCGATAACGTGCAGGAACACCCCGGCACCGTGATCGCGCACCGCACGTCGCCCACCAATATCGGCATGGCGCTGCTGGCCAATGTCAGCGCCTACGATTTCGGCTACGTCACGCTGGCGCAGCTATTGCAACGCACCCGCAACACACTGGACACGATGGGCCAGCTGGAACGCTACCAGGGCCACTTCTACAACTGGTACGACACCCAGTCGCTGAAACCGCTGCATCCGGTCTACGTGTCGACCGTGGACAGCGGCAACCTGGCCGGCCACCTGCTGGTACTGCAGGCAGCGCTGCTGAACGCCGCGGACGATCCGATCGTCGGGCCGCAGGTGGCAACCGGGCTGGAAACCACGCTGGCGGTGCTGGAGGAAGCGCTGGCTGGCGTCGAAGGCGTCGATGCCGCGGCGATGGCGGCGCTGCGCGAAGCGGTGGCACCGCCGCAGCCACTGTATCCGTCGAACCTGCCGGAGCTGCGCACCTGGCTGGAGCGCGCCACCACCGGCGCCGAGGCATTTGCCGCCAATGCCGGACTGGCGAACGACAGCACGGCGCGCATGTGGGCCGGTGCACTGGCCGCGCAGTGCCGTGCCGCCTTCGACGAGCTGAACCTGCTGGCGCCGTGGATCGGCGACGGCACCGGGACGGTGCTCGATACCGTGCTGCTGAAGGTACCGACCTTGCGCGAGCTGGCGTCGTATCCGCCAGCCGGCGCGCCGCTGTCGGACCTGGCGCCGGGCGAGCGCGAGCGCCGCGAGCAGCTCGGCACGCTGCTGGAGCAGGGCGCCGTGGTGGCGCGCGAACGCATCGCGCACCTGGACGAACTGGCCATGCAGGCCTGCAGTTTCGCCCAGGTCGACTATGGCTTCCTGTTCAACCGCACCACCAAGCTGCTGGCGATCGGCTACAACGTCAGCGAACGGCGGCTCGACGCCAGCTATTACGACCTGCTGGCATCCGAGGTGCGGCTGGCCAGCTACGTGGCGGTGGCGCAGGGCCAGCTGCCGCAGGAGCACTGGTTTGCGCTGGGCCGGCAGCTGTGCATCGTGCACGGCCAGCCGGTGCTGATGTCGTGGAGCGGCTCGATGTTCGAGTACCTGATGCCGCTGCTGGTGATGCCGACCTACCCGAGCACGCTGCTGGACCAGACCTACCGCTCGGTGGTGACGGCGCAGATCGAATACGCGCGCCAGCGCAATGTGCCGTGGGGCGTATCCGAATCCGGCTATACCACCGTGGATGCATCCATGAATTACCAGTACCGCGCGTTCGGCGTGCCCGGCCTGGGCATGAAGCGCGGCCTGGCGGACGACCTGGTGATCGCGCCGTATGCATCGATGATGGCGCTGATGGTGGATCCGGAAGCGGCATGCCAGAACCTGCAGAAGATGGCCGGCCTCGGCTTCATGGGGCGCTACGGCTTCTACGAGGCGATCGACTACACCCCGGCGCGGCTGCCGCGCGGCCAGTCGTTCGCGGTCGTGAAATCGTTCATGGTGCACCACCAGGGCATGGGCTTCCTGGCGCTGTCGTACCTGCTGCACGACCGGCCGATGCAGCGCCGCTTCGAATCGGACCCGATGCTGCAGTCGGCGCTGCTGATGCTGCAGGAACGCAGCCCGCGGATCGGCGGGTTCTTCTCGACCAGTTCCGAGCAGGCCGCGGCCGTCCGCCAGGGCGCGCAGGACACCGCGCCGGTGCGCGTGCTGTCCAACCCGAACACGGCCGTGCCGGAAGTGCAGTTGCTGTCGAACGGCCGCTACCACGTGATGGTGACCGCGGCGGGCGGCAGCTACAGCCGCTGGCGCGACCTGGCCGTGACGCGCTGGCGCGAGGATGCCACGCGCGACAACTGGGGGCAGTTCTGCTATGTGCGCGACGAGGATGGCCACTTCTGGTCGAACACCTACCAGCCAACGCTGGCCGAACCGGAACACCACGAGGTGATTTTTTCGGAAGGCCGCGCCGAGTTCCGGCGTACCGACCGGGGCATCGACCTGTACACCGAAATCGTGGTTTCCCCGGAAGACGATATCGAGATGCGCCGGCTGCGCGTGACGAACAATTCGAACCGGCCGCGCACGCTCGAGCTGACCAGCTTTGCCGAAGTGGTGATGGCGCCGGCCGCGGCGGATGCCGCGCACCCGGCGTTCTCGAAACTGTTCGTGCAGACCGAGATCCTCGGCGACGACAGTGCCATCCTGTGCACGCGGCGCCCGCGCGGCAAGGGCGAGCAATCGCCGTGCATGCTGCACGTCATGACGGTGCACGATGCCGAGGTGGTCGAGGTATCGTACGAAACCGACCGGGCCCACTTCATCGGCCGCGGCAACACGGTTCGCGCACCGCGCGCACTGATCGAGCCCGGGCCGCTCTCCGGCGCGCAAGGCTCCGTGCTGGATCCGGCGGTGGCGATCCGCTACCGGATCACGCTGCAGCCCGACCAGATGGCCACCGTCGACATCGCCACCGGCATGACCGAAACGCGCGAGGCGGCGCGCCACCTGATCGACAAGTACCAGGACCGCCACATGGCCGACCGGGTGTTCGAGCTGGCGTGGACCCACAGCCAGGTGGTATTGCGCCAGCTGAACGCCAGCGAGGCCGATGGCCAGCTGTACAGCCGCCTGGCGAACCACGTGATCTATCCGAATGCCGCGCTGCGCGCCGATCCCTCGGTGCTGATCAGGAACCAGCGCGGCCAGTCGAACCTGTGGCCGTATGCAATCTCCGGCGACCTGCCGATCGTGCTGCTGCAGGTGAAGGATTCGGCCAACATCGAAGTGGCGCGGCAGATGGTGCAGGCGCACTCGTACTGGCGCCTGAAGGGCCTGACCGTCGACCTGGTGATCTGGTTCGAGGACACCTCCGGCTACCGCCAGGCGCTGTACGACCAGATCATCGGCATGATCGCTTCGGGCATCGATGCGCAGGCGATCGATCGCCCGGGCGGCATTTTCGTGCGGCCGCTGGAACAGATCTCGAGCGAAGACCGCATCCTGCTGCAGACGGTGGCGCGGGTGATCGTCAACGACGCGCGCGGCCAGCTGGCCGAGCAGATCAAGCGTTCCGGGCCGCCGGCGCTGCGCATGCCGCCACTGCTGGCCGACGCGCGCGGCGAATACGACGATGCCGGCCCGGCCACCCACGTGCCGCACGACCTGATCCTGTGGAACGGCTTCGGCGGCTTCACGCCGGACGGACGCGAGTACGTGATCGTCACCGGCCACGGCCGCGTCACGCCTGCGCCATGGTCGAACGTGCTGGCCAACCCGCTGTTCGGCAGCGTGATCTCGGAAAGCGGGCAGGCCTATACGTGGCACGAGAACGCCCATGAGTTCCGGCTCACGCCCTGGCACAACGATCCGGTCACCGATGCCGGCGGCGAGGCGTTCTACCTGCGCGACGAAGCCAGCGGCCATTTCTGGTCGCCCACGCCATTGCCGGCGCGCGGCAGCGGCGATTACGTGACGCGCCACGGCTTCGGCTACAGCAGGTTCGAACACACCGAGGCCGGCATCATGTCGGTGCTGACGACCTATGTATCGAACGATGCGCCGTTGCGCTACACCGTGCTGAAGGTGCGCAACGAATCGCCGGTGGCGCGCAAGCTGTCGGCCACCGGGTATGTCGAATGGGTGCTGGGCGAGATGCGCGCGAAGTCCGGCATGCACATCGTGACCGAGCTCGACACGGTCAGCGGCGCGCTGTTCGCCCGCAACCCGTACAACACGGAATTCTCGGGCCGGGTGGCATTCTTCAATGTCGACGCGGCGACGCGCACGGTGACGGCGGACCGTACCGAGTTCCTGGGCCGGAACGGCACGCTGGCCAGCCCGGCGGCGCTGCGGCGGCAACGGCTGTCCGGCAAGGTCGGAACGGCACTCGATGCATGCGCGGCGCTGCAGGTGCCGTTCGAGCTGCTGCCGGGCGAGGAGCGCGAGCTGGTCTTCGTGCTGGGCATGGGGGGGCGCCGCAATGCCGACGCCAGCACGATGGTGCAGAAGCACGGCGGTGCCGGCGCCGCGCGCGACGCGCTGGCCGCCGTGCACGCGCACTGGCAGGCCACGCTGGGCGCGGTGCGCATCGCCACGCCGGAGCCGGCGCTGGACGTGATCGCCAACGGCTGGCTGATGTACCAGACCATCGCCTGCCGCTTGTGGGCGCGCAGCGGCTATTACCAGTCCGGTGGCGCATTCGGCTACCGCGACCAGCTGCAGGACGCGATGGCGATGGTGCATACCGAACCGCAGCTGCTGCGCGAGCACCTGGTGCTGTGCGCGGCGCACCAGTTCGCCGAGGGCGACGTGCAGCACTGGTGGCATCCGCCGACCGACCGCGGCGTGCGTACGCACTGTTCGGACGACTACCTGTGGCTGCCGCTGGCCACTGCCCGCTACGTGACGGTGACCGGCGACCTGTCGGTGCTCGACGAAACGGCGCACTACCTGGAAGGCCGGCCGGTAAAACCGGACGAGGATTCGTATTACGACATGCCGGGGCGCTCGCCGCTGGCCGAAAGCCTGTACCAGCATTGCGTGCGGGCGATCCGCCATGGCCTGCGCTTCGGCGTGCATGGCCTGCCGCTGATCGGCTCCTGCGACTGGAACGACGGCATGGACAAGGTCGGCGCGGAAGGAAAGGGAGAAAGCGTGTGGCTGGCGTGGTTCCTGATCGACGTGCTGCGCCAGTTCGCCGTGGTGGCGGAACGGCGCAGCGATGCCGGCTTTGCCGACGAATGCCGGGCCGAGGCGGTGAAGCTGTCGGAAAACGTGGAACGCAATGCGTGGGACGGCCAGTGGTATCGCCGCGCCTATTTCGACGACGGCACGCCGCTCGGCTCGCATGAAAACGACGAATGCCAGATTGACTCGATCTCGCAGAGCTGGGGCGTGCTGTCCGGCGCCGCCGATCCCGAACGCGTAAAAGGCGCGATGGCGCAGGTGGACGCGCGGCTGGTGCGGCGCGACGGCGGCTTCATCCAGCTGCTCGACCCGCCATTCGACAAGGCCGACCCGAACCCCGGCTACATCCAGGGCTATGTGCCGGGCGTGCGGGAAAATGGCGGCCAGTACACCCACGCCGCGGTGTGGACCGTGATGGCGTTCGCGGCGCTGGGCGATACCGCGAAGGCGTGGGAGCTGATGCGGCTGATCAACCCGGTGCAGCATGCGTCCAGCGCGGAAAACGTGGCTGTCTACAAGGTCGAGCCGTATGTGGTCACGGCCGACATCTACGGCGTCGAGCCGCACGTGGGGCGCGGCGGCTGGAGCTGGTACACGGGATCGTCCGGCTGGATGTACCGGCTGATCCTTGAATCGCTGCTCGGCGTCACGCGCAACGGCGACCGCCTGTCGCTCGCGCCGCGCATGCCGGACGAGTGGGATGGATTCAGCCTGTCATACCGCTACGGCTCGTCGACCTATGCGATCCGCGTGTCGCGCGGCGCGGCCGGGCTAGCGGTCGACGGCGTGACACAAGAGGGCAACGAGATCGCGCTTGCCGACGACGGCCGCGAACACGCCGTCGAACTGCGCGTGCCGTAAACCAGCTTGCAAAAATAGGGGACGGACCCTGTTTTACAGGAAATTTCCTGGAGACAGGCAGTCCGGCGTTCTGGTTCGTCCCAGTGTTGCCTCAAAAACAGGGTCTGTCCCCAGTTTTGCGGGCCTGCCTTACAAACCCACCGCGGTGCCGGCGCCCATCAGCGTGGCCACGCCCAGCACGACGAAGATGACGGCGGCAATCCCGTGCACCACCTTCAGGTTGACGGCGGTGGCGGCGCGCTTGCCGAGGTACACGGCCGGCACGTTCGCCAGCATCATGCCCAGCGTGGTGCCGACGACGACGGGAACCAGCGCGTCGAAGCGGGCGGCCAGCGCCACGGTGGCGATCTGCGTCTTGTCGCCCATCTCGGCCAGGAAAAAGGCGATCAGCGTGGCGGTGAATACGCCGTAGCGGCTGGCGGGCGTGTCGTCCTCGTCGATCTCGTCCGGCACCATGATCCAGGCGGCCATGGCGATGAAGCCCAGGCCGAGGATCCAGCGCAGCGCATCGGGGCCCAGCAGTTCGGTCAGCCAGGTGCCGACGGCGGCGGCGCAGAAGTGATTGACGATGGTGGCGACGAAGATGCCGCCGACGATCGGCAGCGGGCGCCGGAACTGGGTGGCGAGCACGAAGGCGAGCAATTGGGTCTTGTCGCCGATTTCGGCGAGGGCAACGATGCCCGTGGAGACGAGGAAGGCTTCCATATGGGTGGCGGGGGGCCGGATGTTAACCAAGGATCCATGGGCAGTCCCGGCCCCTTGGTCTATGCGGCCGCCCGTGGATCGTTGGTCTCGCCAGGCCGCGCGCCGATGTGAACATCCGCGCCAGCCACCTGCGCCACGGCCTGCCGGCCGATTGTGTTGACGCAGGTACTACCGGAAAAACCGGCAGGAGGCTACTCCCCAAAGAACGGGCGCCATGATAGCAGAGCCGGCGCCGGGGGAGGGTGAAAATGCCGTTCCATATGCTATTCTGCACCGCGCCCGCACCGGCGATCCCGGTGCCAGCCTGACACTTTCAAAGGAAGCACATGCGAAAACCTTCTCTGCGCCTGGCGCTATCCGCCGCGCTGGCACTGCTCGCAACGGCGGCCCACGCCCAGGATCCGCTCAGCTACGCGCGCTACAACGAAGTGCGCACCACCGACCTGTACCTCGATCTCAAGGCCGATTTTTCCCGCAAGACGCTGACCGGGTACGCCGAGCTGACCCTGAACTGGCTGGACAAGAATGTGCGCACGCTGGTGCTCGATACGCGCCAGTTGAAGATCGCGCGCGTGCAGGTGCAGAACGACGACGGCCGCTGGGTGCCTGCTTCCTACATGCTGGACCGCCCCGATCCGAAAAAGGGCCAGGCGCTGCGCATCTCGCTGCGCAGCCAGCCGAAGAAGGTGCGCGTGTATTACCACACCGCGCCCACCGCTGGGGCGCTGCAATGGCTGACGCCGGTGCAGACGCTGTCCGGCAAGCGCCCGTTCATGTTCAGCCAGTCGCAGGCAATCGAAGCCCGTTCCTGGGCACCGGTGCAGGATACGCCGGCGGTGCGCTTCACTTATGGCGCCCGCATCGAGGCGCCGGCCGGCATGCGCGTGGTGATGAGCGCCGAGAACGACCCGCAGGCCACCGGCGCCGGCGGCTGGAAATTCCGCATGCCGCAGCCGGTGCCGTCGTACCTGCTGGCGATCGCGATCGGCGAGATCGATGTACGCAACGTCGGTCCGCGCTCGGCCGTGTACGCGGAACCGGGCCGCATCGAGGCCGCCGCGTTCGAACTGGCCGACACGGAAAAGATGATCGCCGCCGCTGAATCGCTGTACGGTCCTTACCGGTGGGGGCGCTACGACATGATCGTGCTGCCGCCGTCGTTCCCGATCGGCGGCATGGAAAATCCGCGCATGACGTTCCTGACGCCGACGATGATCGCCGGCGACCGCAGTCTGAATGACCTGATCGCGCACGAACTGGCGCATTCGTGGTCCGGCAACCTCGTCACCAATGCATCGTGGAAGCACTGGTGGCTGAACGAAGGCTTTACCACCTACGTGACGACGCGGATCATCGAGATCCTCTACGGCCTCGAAGTAGCCGACATGAACCTGCAGGTGGAGCAGGAAGAAGCGCTGGCGTCGCTGAAGGACATCCCGGCGGCGAAGCAGGCCTTGCTGACGCGCGACCCGGACGTCAATCCGGATACGTACACCGATGAAGGCCTCGCGTATCCAAAGGGCGCCTGGTTCCTGCGCACGCTCGAGCAGCGTGCCGGCCGCGAGGTGTTCGACCCGTTCCTGCGCGGCTGGTTCGACCAGCATGCGTTCCAGTCGGCCACCACCGAGCAGTTCCTCGCCTACCTGCGCACCAACCTGCTGGACAAGCATCCCAACGTGATGTCGCCGGCGGAGCTCGACGAATGGCTGTACGGCCCGGGCATTCCGGCCACCGCGCAGCGCGTGGTATCGCAGCGCTTCCAGGCCGTCGATGCCCAGCGTGCCGCATGGCTGAAGGGCGAACAGGCAACCGCCGACCTGACCGCGCGCGGCTGGAGCGCCCCCGAGTGGATGCACTTCCTGAACGACATCGACAACAAGGCCAGTGCCGACCAGTTGCGCGAGCTGGATCAGACTTTCGGGCTGAAGACCAGCAAGAACAACGAGATCGCCTACCGCTTCTACCTGGCGTCCGTGCATGCCGGCTACGACGTGCGCGAGCAGCTCGACACCTTCCTGATGAGCGTGGGCCGCCAGAAATTCGTGGTGCCGCTGTATACCGCGCTGCTGAACAATTCCAGGGATGCGGCCTGGGCGAAGAGTGTGTTTGCCAAGGCGCGGCCCCGTTATCACCCCGAAACGCAGAAGTCGGTCGACAAGCTGCTGAAGAAATAATCGAGCAAAGCAAGGAGCAAGGATGCTGTTGAAGAAAACCACCGCCGCGCTGGTGCTGTGCGCCTGCGCGTCGTTTGCCACCGTCAGTGCCCCGGCGCTGGCGTTCGATACCGCCGCCGCCGCGGAGACCATTACCGCGGCGCCGACCTTCGACCTGGCGCGCGACGTCGGGCGCGCATTGAAGACGTTCGACGTGCCCGGCATCGCGATCGCGATCGTCAGGGACGGCAAGGTGGTTGCCGCGCAGGGCTTTGGCGTGCGCCGGCTGGGCGACCCGGCGCCGGTCACGGCGAAAACGCAGTTCGAGATCGCGTCGAACTCGAAGGCATTTACCGCCGTGGCGCTGGCGAAACTGGTCGATGAGGGCAAGCTCGATTGGGACGATCCGGTCATCAAGCATCTGCCGGATTTCCGCATGCACGATGCCTACGTGACGCAGGAAATGACGGTGCGCGACCTGCTGACGCACCGCAGCGGCCTGGGGCTCGGTGCCGGCGACCTGCTGTGGTGGCCGACGACGACGTTCTCCACCGACGAGATCATCCACAACCTGCGCCACGTGAAGCCGGCCACCAGCTTCCGCGCCAGCTACGCCTACGACAACCTGCTGTATATCGTGGCGGGCCGCATCATTGCTCAGAAATCCGGCAAGAGCTGGGGCGAGACGGTACAGGCGCAAATACTGGAGCCGCTGGGCATGGCGAACACCACCACCAGCGTGGCCGCGATGCTGAAAACCGCCGACTACTCGGCGCCGCACAGCAGGATCGATGGCCGGCAATCGGTCGTCAAGCCAATGCCGGTCGATAACGCGGTGGGCGCCGTCGGCATCAATACCAGTGCCGAGGACATTGCGAAATGGATGAACGCGCTGCTGGCCGGCGGCGAACTGCCAGGCGGGCAACGGCTGTTCTCCGCCGCGCAATCGAAGGAGATCTGGACGCCGGTAACGCCGATGAAGACCGCCGAACCGAAAGGTGCGCTGGCCGCCACGCGCGCGAACTTCAATGCCTACGGCCTGGGCTTCAACATCCGCGATTACCGCGGCAAGAAGCTGGTGCTGCACGGCGGCGCGCTGCAGGGCTTTTATTCGCGCGTGCTGATGGTGCCTGAAGAGAAGCTGGGCATCGCGATCTTCACGAACGCCGAGAACAGCGGTTCGATGACGTCGCTGCAATGGCGCATCCTCGACCACTACCTTGGCGCGGCACCGACCGACTGGATCGGCATCATCGCCGCCGAGGAACAGGAACGGCTCCGCAAGGACAGGGAAAAGACCGGCAAGGCCGCTGCCGCCCGCGCCGCCGGCTCGAAGCCCTCGCTGCCGCGCGCGTCGTACGATGGCGAGTACAGCGACCCATGGTACGGCAAGGTCGTCATCCGGCACGAAGGGAAGAAGCAGCTGATGCAGTTTTCGCGCACGCCGGACCTCGTCGGCGAGATGGATCACTTCCAGCACGACACATTCATCGTGCGCTGGAAGGAACGCAATTTCAACGCCGATGCCTATGTGACGTTCGCGCTGAACCCGGATGGCTCGATCGAGCGCGCGAAGATGTCCGCCATCTCCGACGAAACCGACTTCAGCTACGACTTCCACGACCTCGCGCTGACGCCGGTAAAGGCCAGGAAAGCCGATTGACCCTGCCAGCCTGCAATGTTGCCAAAAATCGGGGTCAGACCCCGAATTTTGGCAACACTTTTGGTGGCTAGTTGCCTGTCTTGCTGCGCCGCCGCGCAATCGCTCCCACGATGACCAGCCCGCCGAACAGCATCGCGTACGTGGAGGGTTCCGGCACCGGCGCGGTCACGTAGCGCAGGTTGGTGAAGAACATCCCGTTGTTTTCCCATTCGCCCGATACCGTGATCGAGGTGACGGGCCGGTCGAACAGGATGCCGGCGAAGACCGGCACGCTGATGTTGTAGTTGTGAACGTGATTTTCGAAAAACACGTGCGAGCCGTCGTCGAAGGTCACGATCATCGGCGTCGGCTGCAGCGAACCGCCGGGTGAGTACATGCCGCCGCCGATACCGTACACATCGACGCCAAACGCGATGATCGGTTGCGCAAAGGTGAAGGTAGCGCTATCTGGTGGCGCGTAGTAAACGAAGTTGCCTTCTACAAAATTGAAGTGATCGTTATAGCCGCCGAATTCAAAGCTCTCGTTATTGCACCATTGCACTGCATTGCAGGTGAAGGTCACATCGCCCCAGCTCCATGAATCGCCATCGCGGGTAAACGGCCCGGAAAAATCCTGATGCTGGGCGTTGCTGCCGATCAGCGTGTCGAATGGTACGGCGTCTTCGGTAAAGTAACCGCTGGCGTGCGACGTCAATGCCGTCGCAGCAAGCAACAGCCCTGCAAGTGCTTTGCGCATGGTAGCTCCTGGTAAGAGAGGAATGTGAGACCGCGGTAGCGGTCAATTGATGATAGCGCTAGCACTTCCTGTGCGGATGAGCTGGAAAAATTATTTTAAACAGTATAAAAATAAACAACACTTTCGCATTGTCCTGTCCGCCAGGGGGAGGGTAAGCTACCAGACTGCCGGTTCTGCATCCGGGCGCGGCGACGAAACATTGTTGTTGTAACAGTGAGTTTCAGTGAGACTGTTTCATGTGCAAATGCAGCATAATCACGCGGTTGTCATAAAGTGAAAGTTTCCTCGCATGAATGAGCTGATGTTGTCGGTTGCCGCCGTATGCGGATCCATGGTGGTAGGCTTCGTGGTTTTTTGCAGCTTCATGAGCCGCCTCCAGCGCAGGTAGAATCCTGCAGCCGCCGGATTGCATCGACCGGCGGCTGTGCATTCAGCGAATTTCGTCAGCTTCTTCGTCAGCCCGTTTCGTCAGCTCGTCTCGGCAGGTCGGCGCCGGCTTCCGCTGCGAAGCGCGCCATCACTGTTTCACGAATTTCAGCGTCATCCGGTCGCTTTCGCCGATCGCCGCGTATTTAGCGCGCTCCACATCCTTGTTCCCGTAGGTTGGCGGCAACGCCCACACGCCGCCCTGGTGGTCGGCCGTGTCCTTCGGGTTTGCGTTCACTTCCGATTTCGCCATCAGCTTGAAGCCTGACGCCTCGGCGAGCCTGATCACATGGGCTTCGTGCACATAGCCGCTCGATGCCGTCGCATCCTGCGTCTTCGATGCCGGCAGCCGGTGATCGACGACGCCGAACACGCCGCCCGGCTTCAGCGCGTCGTACGCGCTCTTGAACACACCTTTCAGCCGTGCGTCGCCTTCATCGGCCCAGTTGTGCACGTTGCGGAAGGTGAGCACCATGTCCGCGCTGCCCTTCGGCGCGTAGCTGAACACGCCGTTGGCCGGTTCGAACGCACCCAGCTGCACCTTGCCGAAGGCGGCCGGATTGGCGTCGAGCCTTTCCTTGAAGCGTGTGCCGGCGCGTGCCACGTTGGCCGCCTTCGATTCCGGCGTCGCGCCGGCGGCAATCAGCTTGCCCCGCTCGCGCAGGTACGGGGCCAGGATCTCCGTGTACCAGCCGGCACCGGGCGACAGCTCCACCACCGTCATGTCGGGCCGGATGCCGAAGAAGGTCAGCGTTTCGTATGGGTGGCGGTATGTATCCCGTTTCACGTTCTCCGGGCTGCGCTGGCTGCCGCCGATGGCTGCCTTCAGCGCATCGTCGGCCAGCGCCGGCGCGCTGAAGGTCGCTGCCAGGATGGCAACGGCGAGGATTCGTTTCATGCGATCTCCTTATGAACATATGCGCGGCGCGAGATTGGCCGCGACCCGGCGATGATGTGCAATAAAGACAAGCCGGTCAAGGCAAATGAGGCCAAGCGAGACCCGATGCGTCCAAGTCGGGCCCGGCGGCGGCCGCACGAACGCGTGTAACTTACTCCTGCCAGCGCCGCACGTAGTCCGGTGCGGCGACATTGCAGCCGGCATCCGGCACCGGGGCGCCGCGCGCTTCGCGCAGCGGCAGCACGCCGGCCCAGGCGCGCACACCCATGTCTTCCTGGTCGTCTTCGGGCGGTCCGCTGCGCGTCTTGCAGGCCGCTTCGGCCAGCGCGATGCGCAGCACCGTGGTGGCGGCATATTCATTGTCGTTGCCCGCCCGGATTTCACCCTGCCGGCCGGGCGCCAGGTGCTCCATGAATGCTTCCAGCGCGGCGCGCTTGGTCACGTCGTTGCCGTTTTCATCGACCGCCTCGAAGCGGCCGTAGATCACGGCGCTGCGGTAGTTCATCGAATGGTTGAACGCGGAACGGGCCATCACGAGGCCGTCGACGTGCGTGATCGTCACGCAGCATTCGCCGTCCGCCAGGCGCTTCACCATGCGGCTGCCGTTCGAGCCGTGGATGTACAGGTGCGCACCGATGCGCCAGCATGCCGTCGGAATGCAGTGCACGCCATGCTCGTCGCGAAAGGCCACGTGGCAGATCCAGGCGGCGTCGATGATCGCATGCAGCACGGCTGGATCGTGGCTGGCGCGGTTGGCGGAGCGCTTGACCTGGGTACGGGGCGAAGGGGCGGCAGAGGTGGCTGCCGAAGGGGCTGCGGAAGCGGAAGTAATCATGGTCTCCATTCGGTGAGTTGAGGGCGCACTATAATGGCGCTGCTGGCTCCTGGAACAGGTCCAGGCCGAAGCATTTTCATGGAACCAGGATGGACTACGCGCTGCTGCTGACGAACTTCGATCGCAACCATGGACATCACAGCTGGCCGCGCCAGCGCCTGCTGCACGAATGCCTGCGCCACGCGATCCGCGAAGGCACGCTGGCGGCAGGCACACGGCTGGTGGCCACGCGCACGCTGGCGGCCGAGCTGGGCGTGGCCCGCAACACGGTGCTGTACGCCTATGAACAACTGGCCAGCGAAGGTTTCGTGGTGCCGGACCGCCGCGGCACCGTCGTCGCCCGGGTCAAGCCGGCACCCGTGCCGGCACCCGTGCCGGAAGCCGGGCCAGGGCGTGCGCGGAAACGCCCCGGCCGACCGGCGGCGACGGAGGCCGGCCTGTCGCGCCGCGCGATGAACCTGCGCCCGCTGTCGAACGGTGCCAGCGACGCCCAGGCTTTCGTGCCGGGCGTGCCCGACTTGCACGCGTTCCCGCTGGCGCTGTGGCGCCGTCTGCTGGACCGGGCCTGGCGCGGTCTCGATCCGGCACAGCTGAACTACGGCGATCCGGCCGGCGCATGGCCATTGCGGACGGCGATCGCGGACTACCTGCGCGCCTCGCGCGGCGTCGTGTGCGAAGCGGAGCAGGTGTTCATCACCGATGGCAGCCAGAGCACGCTGGACCTGTGCGCGCGCGCCTGCGCGGACGAAGGCGACACCGTGTGGCACGAAAATCCCGGCTATGGCGGCGCCCTGGCGGCGTTCCGCCACGCCGGGCTGGCGGTCACCGGCATCCCGGTGGACGAGGAGGGCATGGCGCCATCGGCGCGCGACTGGCAGGCGCGCCGGCCGGCACTGATCTATACGACGCCGTCGCACCAGTACCCGGTCGGCACCGTGCTGTCGCTGGCGCGGCGGCTGGCGCTGATCGACGGTGCCCGCCGTGCCGGGGCGCTGATCATCGAGGATGACTACGACAGCGAGTTCCGTCACGATGGCCCGCCGCTGGCGGCGATGCAGGGCCTGGTGCCGGATGCGCCGGTGCTGTATTGCGGCACGTTCAGCAAGACCATGTTTCCGGGCCTGCGCATCGGCTACCTGGTGGTGCCGCCGGACCTGGCGCCGCCGCTGGCGCTGCTGCGCGCCCAGTCGGCGGCGGCGGGACGGGTGGCCGAGCAGCTGGCACTGGCGGAATTCGTCACCAGCGGGCAATTCCTGCTGCACCTGCGCCGCATGCGCCGGCTGTACCGCGAGCGGCGCGATGCGCTGGTCGCGGCACTGGAAAAACACCTGGGCCGCATCGCCACCGTGCACGGCGCCTCGGCCGGCATGCACCTGTCGCTGCGCCTGCCGGACTGGCTGCCGGACGAAGCGATCCGCGCCCGGGCGCGGCAGGAGGGGATCATCGTCAATGCGCTGTCGACCCACGCGGTGCAGGAAGGCGCTTGGAACGGCCTGATGCTCGGCTATGCGCAGGTGCCCGCCGGGGAGATGGAAGGCCTGGTGAAGCGGCTGGCGGCCGTGATCCACCTGGCCGCCTATGAAGCCGGGCGCATTTCCGCTGCGGCGAAAAAAAACCGGAGCCGGCTACCCTTCGAGGGCGCCTGACTCCGGCTGGGCCGGCTGACTGCGTCAGAATGCGTAGTCAGCCCGCACGTACATGCTGCGCCCGTTGATGCCGAACGGGCAGGTTTCCCAGCAGTGCGTGAAGCCCAGTTGCGGGAACGGCGCCGCGCCGGTCTTGTCCCATTCCGTCGGGTAGGTGTCGAACACGTTGTTCACGCCCAGTTGCAGGCCGAGCTTTTTCGTGAAGTTGTAGCGCAGCGTCATGTCGGCGATCCACTTGCCTTCCCAGGTCTGGATGAAGCCCGGCGTGAAGCCCTGGCCCTGCACCTCGCCGTAGTAATTGGCGCGCACGTTGCCGTTCCACTTGCCGGCGGTGTAGTCGGCCGACAGCACGTGGTGCTTGCGCGGCTGGCCGTGTTCGATCAGCGTGACCTGCGACGCGTCGAACAGCTGTTCGCCGGTCAGGATCGACGAGGTGGAGTGGCGGCCGGTGACTTCGGTCTTGTTGAAGCCCAGCTGGCCGGACAGCACCAGGGTCGATCCCGGCCAGCGCGACGTGTGTTCGGCCACGATGTCGATGCCTTTCGTCTTCGTGTCGACGGCGTTGGTGAAGAACTGCGCCTGGCCCACCTTCAGCGGGATCAGCACATTGGCGATCGGGCCGCCACCCGCTTCCGGCGCGATCGTGCTGGAGAACACGATGCGGTCCTTGATCTTGATCTGGTACACGTCGGCTGTCAGCGAGAAGTTCGGCAGCGGGCGCAGCACGATGCCCATGCTGGCGTTGCGCGAGGTTTCCTCCTTCAGCGGCGCGATGCCCAGCGCCCGCGTGACGGGGCTGTCCTGCCGCGCGGTCAGCGTTTCGGTCAGCACGCCCTCGGCGTTCAGGTTGGTCGACACGGAGCTGTAGAACGCCTGCTGCACGCCGGGTGCGCGGAAGCCGGACGAATAGCTGCCGCGCACGCCCACCTGCTTGCTCGGATCCCAGCGTGCCGTCACCTTGCCGGTGGTGGTGTTGCCGAAGTCCGAGTATTTTTCATAGCGCACCGCGCCCGTCAGCAGCAGGGTGTCGAGCGCGCGCCATTCCACGTCTCCATACAGGGCGATGTTGTGGCGGCCTTCGTCCACCTCGGTCGATGGCGTGTAGCCCGGGAATCCCTGGGTGCCGGCTGCGGCCACCGTGCCGGCCGGCGTGAGGATCTGGATCGCCGGATTGTTGGTGCGGCCATACTGGTACGACACCGGGTCGCCGGCTTCGATTTCATAGCCGTCGCGGCGCCACTCGAAACCGGTGGCGAAGAACACGCCCTTGGCGACCGGGCCCTTCAGGTCGGCGTTGAACGTGGTCTGGTTGAATTTCAGCTTGCCGGTATCGGCCGCCAACGGAGACTCGCCGTAGATGCCGCCGCCGGTCGGGCGCGGTTCGTACCAGTAGCTGACGTTGATGGTGTTCTTTTCATGGAACGCCAGCTCGCTGCGGCCATGGTTGACCGACACATCGGCTTTCCATTCGTTCGGCAGGTCGAGCCGGTAGCCGACGGCCAGCGATGCATCCTTGACCGTGGTGCGGATGTTCGGCAGGTAGCCTTCCGGGTACACCTCGGGCACGGTGCGGTCGTCGCCTTTGGTACGGAAGAAACCGGCCGAATCGCCCTTGCGCTTCGACGCGCCGCCGAAGGCATAGAACTCGCCGCCCTGGCCGGCAGGCAGCGCAGCGTTGGCCCACAGGTAGGCATCCTTCGCATCGCTGTCCCCGACGCGCAGCGTGACGCGCGGCGCCTCGCCCACCAGCGTGCTGTTCACCCCGGCGCGGTTGGTTTCGTTGCGGCGGCGGCCTTCGACGGAAACGTTGATGAAGCCGCCATCGGCGCCCAGCGCCCAGCCGCGGTTCACGCTGCCGGAAATCATGTCGCCGTCGCCCTCGGAGGTGGTGCCCACCTGGCCGGACACCTGGGTTTCGTTCACGTTCGACTTCAGCACGATGTTGATCACGCCGGCAATCGCGTCGGAACCGTATTGCGCGGCGGCGCCGTCGCGCAGCACCTCGATGTGATGGATGGCGGACAGCGGGATCGCGTTGATATCGGTACCCGCCGAGCCGCGGCCGACCGTCTGCTGGACGTTGACCAGCGCCTGCTGGTGGCGGCGCTTGCCGTTCACCAGCACCAGCAACTGGTCCGGGCCCAGCGAGCGCAGCGTGGCGGGGCGGATGATGTCGGTGCCGTCGCTGATGAAGGTGGACGAGAAGTTGAACGACGGATCGAGCGACTGCAGCAGCTTGCCCAGTTCCAGCGGGCCGGCGGTCTGCATGTCCTTCACGTTGATCAGGCCTACCGGTGCGGCGGTGTCGAGCGCGGTGCGGGCGGCGGAACGCGAGCCCAGCACGACCACGGTGGCCTGTTCCGACTGTTGTTCTGCTGCCTGGACGGCGGCTTGTCCCGATGCCTGGCCTTCGGCGGCGGTTTGCGCGGAAACATGTGCGGCCAGCAGCAACGCGGCGCTGGCAAGCGCGGTACGGCGGAAAGTGTTCTGCTTCATGTGTCTTTTATCGTCTCTTGGTTGGATGGGTGCGAAGCATGCATTGGGGGTGTCCCGCGCTGAGTCTAACTGGGTGGGTAATAAAGTTGTAACGCCCTGTTGCGCAGCGTGAACGCACTGAAAATATTGCGTGTTCAACATCGAAAACCCATTGCAAACCCGAGCTGAACTCGCTTACGCTGTTGCCCCCTCATCGGCCGAAGCCGACAATTTCCCGACCGGGTGCGACATTTTTACGACAGTTCTCCCATGCAACAACCATGGCGGTTGGCGCGTCGCATGACGGGAGGATTTTTCAGAAGAAGCGGGCGCGCACCAGGGCGGATGACGATGCGCGGCGCGGCGAAGGCAGTCACGGCGAAGTGGCTTCTGCGCCGGGCGGGCGTCCGGCACGATTCGGATTCAGCGGCGACTACGCCGCCCGGTCAACGCGGCCGGGAGGAGGATGAGGGACTAGTGCTGGTCCTGCATCCATTCCTTCAATCCATCGACCCATTTTTTCGCCGGCAGGTTGAAGGTTTTCCTGATCGCCGCGGCGCGCTCGTACAGCACCGAGAAGTCCAGCACCGGGGCATTCTTGAATGCAATCGCAACGATGTTCGCGTCGTGTACTTCGGGCAGCCACACGACGGCGTCGAAGGCCAGTTCCATGTGTTGCAGGTTGCGCTCGTAGTTGTCGAATTCGCCGAACACGTTGGCCGTCATGATGCCGTGCTCCGTCAGGCAGTCGCTGCACGCCTGGTAGAACTCCGGGGTGTCCAGCACGGGACCACGCGCGTCTTCGTCGTAGAGGTCGACCTGCAGCACGTCGATGGCGCCGCGGTTGGCCGGGTCGTTGACGAAATCGAGGGCATCCATCTGCCGCACGTCCAGCCTCGTGTCGTTCGGAGGCAGGCCGAACATTGCTTCGCAGACCGCGATGACGTTGGGATTGAGTTCTGCCACCGATACGCGCGCGCCGGGAAAGCGGCCATGGCAGAACTTCGTCAGCGCGGCGCTGCCCAGGCCGAGCTGGGCGATATGGCGGGGATTCTGCAGGAACAGCATCCACATCATCATCATCTGCACGTATTCGAGCTCGATGGCGTCGGGCCTGGACAGGCGCATCGCCCCCTGTACCCACGACGTGCCGAGATGGAGCGAGCGTACGCCTTCGAATTCGGTGATGGTGGCGGGAGGGTGGCCAGGCTGGTCGAAACGGTTCTTTTGCATCCCGGAAGTTTACCAGCCATGAAAAAAAGGCGCCGAAGCGCCTTTTGGAATGCGTTACTGCTGAATGGATTACTGCTGCTTGCGACGACGTGCTGCGAAGGCCAGCACGCCCAGGCCGCCGGCCAGCATGCCGTAGGTTGCTGGTTCCGGGACCGGGCTGGTCACGTTGAAATCGCCGCCGTAGCTGGCGACCGTACCGGTGACGGTGCCGCTGACAACCAGCGTCAGGGGGCCGGTGACGTCCTGGCCCAGGATGGCAGCGATCGACAGTGGGCCGATGTTGCCTGCTGCAACGTCAACGCCGTTCAGCGTTACGTTGGTGAACGACAGGTCGGACCAGGCGGTTGCCGTGTTGACCAGGCCGGCGAACACGGTGCCTTCGCCGCTGAAGCCGGTGAAGGTGAACGTATCGCTGAAGGCGCCGGTGGTGTGGGTGTTGCCCACGAAGGCCGAGAACACGTTCGGGCCGCCTTGCAGATCGATCGTGATGTCTTCAGCGTATGCGGAGCCGAAGGCGGGCAGCAGCGCGGCTGCCAGTGCGAGAGATTTCAATTTCATGCTTACCTCGTCGAAGAGTTATTAACTATAAGGAGTCGACAAGTTAAGCCAGCTTTAAGGTGTTGTCAATATTTTATTGTGTCCGTTACAATTACATACAAAAAAAGGCGACAAAGCGCCCGTTTTTGCAACGATAACGTATTTTGCGGTAAGTTTAAATGATTTTAGGAACTTTTAGTTTCCTAAAAATATTTTATAAACCCACGGAAATATAAAGATTTTTCAGGGAACTTTTAGTTCCATCTGGAATAATTTTTTGGGATCAATTAATTCCAAATGGAAATTGTTTGTTAGGAAATATTTAATTCCGGAAGGTATTTTTAAAGCCGCCAGCTGTGTTTCTGCGGCTTAGCCAGGCCAGGATACCCAGGCCGCCGAGCAGCATGCCATACGTTTCGGGTTCGGGTATCGGGCTGATGTTGATGGTGCCCGCATAGCTCGCCGCGGCGCTGCCCATCGGGCCTTCCACGTCGCCGTGGACGGTCAGCACCAGCGGCCCCAGGATCGGTTCGTCGACCAGCAAGCCATATTCAAAGACGCCTTGCAGCGTCAGCGTCATCGCGTGCCCGTTGATCTCGGCCCCGGTGAAGTTGACGTTCGACAGCGGCTGGAAGCCGATCGTCACCAGGCTTGAATCGACGGTCCAGCTGCCATCGGATGGCGAGAAGTTGAAGGTATCGACGAAGCTGCCCGTCTGCAGATGTGTCACGCCGAAATGCGCCGACAGCGTGCCAGTGCCCTCGAGTTCGACATTGGTAACCATGTCGTCGGCATGCGCCGTGCCGGCGATGGCCAGCACGGCGGCCAGGGCGGCGCCTGGCAAGAACGATAGAATTTTCATGATGGATTCCCCGGTGAGAGTGCGGCCCGACGCGGGCCGCCTAGGGACACATTAGAACTGCCGGGTTCAGTTGCGAGCGCTTTTCTGTTGATTTTTGAGCAAGCTCAATCGTTAAAAAAGGCCGACGCGACGCGTCATGCGGCGTCCATCTGCAAGCCGGCCGGCAGCTGCAGCGTCACGACGAGGCCGCCGCCTTCGCGGTTCGCCAGCGTGATCCGGCCGCCGTGCGCTTCGGCGATCTCGCGCGCCAGCGCCAGGCCCAGGCCGGTGCCGCTGCGCTTGGTGGAATAGAAGGGCACCAGGGCGTTCGCCAGCACCGTGTCGCTCATGCCGGGCCCGCGGTCCTGCACCTCGATGCGCAGGGTATCCTGCATATGGCGGATCTCCAGCGCGACGGCGTCCGCCGGCGAGCCCGATTCGTGTGCATTCTTCAGCAGGTTCAGCAGTGCCTGCTCCAGCTGGGCGGCATCGAAAGACGCCGGTTCGGGTGGCAGCGCGCCCGCCAGCCGGAACGGCACCTGTTCGGCCAGGCCGGCCACGAAGCCGGACCACGGATGCGGCCGCTTGCGCGGCGCTGGCAGCTTGGCAAAGCGCGCATAGCCGAGGATGAAGCCTTCCAGGTGGCGGGTGCGTTCCTCGATCGTGGCCAGGATCTGCGGCAGGCGTTCGGTCTGGCCGCGCCGCACCAGTTCGGCGCCGGAATGGGCGAGCGAAGCCAGTGGCGCCAGCGAGTTGTTCAGCTCATGGCTGATGACGCGGATCACCTTTTTCCAGGTTTGCACCTCCTGCCGCCGCAATTCCAGCGTGAGCTGGCGCAGCAGCAGCAATTCGTGGCGCCGGCCGTTCAGGTTGAAGCGGCGGCGCGCCAGGTGGAACACTTCCTCGTCGTCTCCCTCGCCGGTCGTGAACAGGCTGTCGCCGCCGCGGGCGACGGCATCGCGCAGCGGCGGCTTCGAGCGTTGCAGCAGCTCGTCCAGCCGGTGCCCTTCGAGCTTGCGGCCGTCGTGCAGCATGTGCCGTGCCGCCACGTTCGCATACACGATCGCGCCGGCATCGGCGACCAGCAGCATCGCCACTGGCGTGTTCTGCACCATCGTGTCGAGCAGCAGCTCGCGCTGCACGAGATTGAGCCGCTGCTCGCGCAGCACTTCGCCCAATGCGTTGTGGGCTGCCACGAGTTCGCGCAGCTCGTCGTTCTGGGGCCAGTGCAGGCTGAATGAGAAATCGCCGTCGCGGTAGCTGGTGACAGTGCCGGCCAGCGCGCGGTACAGCGACATGATCGGCTTGAGCTGCGAACGGATCGTGATCACCGACAGCGGCACCACGCACAGCAGGCAGACGGCCAGCACCAGCCACGGCCGGTCGGGGAAATAATGGTCGAGCGCCAGGGCGATCAGGATGCCGACGGTCAGCAGCGTGCCGACCAGCGCCGACCAGCGCGTGAGCAGCGAAAGGCGGATGGCTTTCGGGCGATTGCCAGCTTCCGTGGAGTCGCGGCTCTCCTTGCCGGCCGGGTTGCCGCCTGGCGGGCGCGCCATCAGGGCCGCGCGATGCCGAGCCGCTCCATGCGGCGGTACAGGGCCTGGCGCGACAGGCCAAGTTCGGCGGCCGCTTGCGCCACGATGCCGTTGGCGCGCGCCAGCGCGGTGCTGATCGCATCGCGGTCCGGTTCCACGTCCGGTACACCGCCGAAGGCGACCGCCGCGGCGGGCAGTCCCAGGTCGGCGGCGCACACGTCCGGCCCGGCCGACAGCAGCCGGGCACGCGCCATCACGTTCTTCAGCTCGCGCACATTGCCCGGCCAGGAGTGCGCCAGCAGCGCCGCTTCCGCATCCGGCCGCAGCGTCTTGCCGGCACCGAGGAAATGACGCGCCAGCGGCAGGATGTCGCCCGGGCGGGCAGCCAGTGCCGGCAGCTTCAGTTCGATCACGTTGAGGCGGTAATACAGGTCTTCGCGGAAGGTGCCGGCGCGGATCATGGCCGGCAGGTCGGCGTTGGTGGCGCTGACGATGCGCACCGCCACCTTGCGTTCGCGGTTCGATCCCAGGCGCTCGAAACGGCCGGTTTCCAGCACGCGCAGCAGCTTCATCTGGCCGGCCAGAGGCAGGTTGCCGATCTCGTCGAGGAACAGCGTGCCGCCGTCGGCCGCCTCGAACTTGCCTTCGCGTGCCTTCGACGCCCCGGTGTAGGCGCCGGCATCGGCGCCGAACAGTTCCGCCTCGATCAGTTCCGCGGGCAGGGCGCCGCAATTGAGCACGACGAACGGACCGTCCGCCATCGGCGAATTGGCCTGGATGATCTCGGCGATGCGCTCCTTGCCGGTGCCGTTCGGACCGCTGACCAGCACCGGCACGTCGGCCCGCGCCACCTGGCAGGCCAGGTGGAGCACGCGCTCGGTGGCCGGGTCCTGCCAGACGATGCCGCGCAGCTCGTATTGTTCCAGCTCGCGCCGCTGCCGCAGTTCGCCCTGCAGCCGCTGGCGCAGCGCACGGTTGGCCTGTCCCAGCTCCAGCAGGTTCTTGACGGTGGCGACCAGGCGCCCGTCATTCCATGGCTTGGCAAGGTAGTCGGCGGCGCCGGCCTTGATCAGGTCCACCGCCGCATCCAGGTGCGTCCATGCCGTGAGCAAGATCACCGGCAGGTCGGGGTGGCGCTTGCGGATCGCGCGGAACAGTGCCACGCCTTCCTCGCCGGAGGTGGTATCGGCTGTGAAGTTCATGTCCTGGATGACCAGGTCGATCACGGCGCCGCTCCGCTCCAGCAGGGCCAGCCCCTCTTCGGGCGAAGCCGCGCTCAGGGCGGCGATGTCGTGCAGCGAAAACAGCACTTCCAGGGCCATCGTGATGGCGGCATTGTCGTCGATGATCAGTACGGTCGGCATGGTGGCGTCAGCATAACATTCCTACACCACCCCGCGGGTGGCGGTGGCCGGGGAAATGCTGGCGGCGCGCCACGCCGGGCCATACACGGCGGCGATGCCCAGCGCGAGGAATGCCGCGGCACCGGCCAGCAGGTAAGTACCCGGCAGCCGCGCCAGTTCCAGGTGCGTCACCAGCAGGTGGTTCAGGCCCAGCGCGCCGAACAGGCCGGCGGCCACGCCGGCGCTGGTGATCATCACGTTCTCCGTGATGAAGTAGCGCAGGATGTCCACCCGGCGCGCCCCCAGTGCGCGGCGCACGCCGATCTGCTTGCGCCGCTGCGTGACCCACAGGCTGGCCATGCCGACGATGCCGCTGGCGGTGACCATCATCAGCAGTACGCTGACGGTGATCAGCATCCAGGCCAGGCCGCGGTCGGCGCGGTAGCGATCCATGCGGTCGTCCTGCAGCGTCTTGGAGCGCACGATGATCTGGTTGCTGGCGGCCTTGCGCAGTGCCGCTTCGACTTCCTTCATCACGCGCTCGCGCTGGCCCGGTTCGGCCCGCACCGTGAACATGGCGCGCGGCGAGCTGATACGCCGGATCGGCTGGATGATCGACATTTCGCCTCGTTCGCCGACTTCGGCGCTGGTCGATTGCAGCCGCTCGAGGACGCCGATCACGCGCGACGCCGTCGCATCCTTGCCGGTGCCGAAGTACAGTGTCTTGCCGACGAAACTGGTGGCATCCGGCCAAACCTTCCTTGCCAGCGCCCTGGTGATGATGATGGTGTTCGTCTCGTAGACATCCTTCGTGGTGTCGAGGTTCACCACTTCGGTGGGCAGGAAGTCGCGGCCTTCGGCCAGCTGCAGGCCCCACGTCTTCACCAGCGAGTCGGGCGACACGTAGAACGCCGCGCCGGTCGAGACCTTCACCTGCTCGCGGTCGGCGGCAATGCCCGTGTTGTTGCCGGAGCGTGACAGCGGTACCTGGTTGGTCTGCGCCACCGACACCACGCCCGGAACCGCGCGCAGCAGGTCGCGCTGCCGGATCTGCGCCGCCAGCATCTCGTTGAAGTTGCTTTCGGTCTGCAGGTCGCTGACCCGCACGTGGAAGATGTCTTCTTCGCGTTCCACGCCGGACACGCGGTCGGCGACGGCCTGCCGTTCGCTGACGATGTGCAGCGCATTCGCCAGGATCGCCAGGCTCAGCGCCACCTGCACGGCCACCAGGATCGGGCCGGTCTTGTTGCGCATCAGCGAAGACAGGATGGGACGGATTTCCATGATGGCTCCTTTCATTGGGACTTCAGTTGCAGGGCCGGCGTTACCTGGCAGGCGCGCCACGTCGGCAGCAGGCCCGCGAGCATCGCCGCCGCCACCGCCATCGCGAAGGTTGTGATGAGCATTACCCAGTCCATCCGGGCTACCAGCGCCAGCTGCGCCGACTGCATCGAGATCAGTCCCAGTGCGCCGAGCGCCAGCAGCAGGCCGAGGACGCCGCCGGCCAGGCCGATCACGGCCGTCTCGGTCAGGAATTGATGGAAGATTTCCTTGCGCGAGGCGCCCAGCGCACGCCGCACGCCCACTTCCGGTGCGCGCACCGAGAACTTGGCGAGCAGCAGGCCGATCGTGTTCACCAGGCACAGCACCAGGAAGCCGAACGCCAGCCAGGCCGACAGCTTGTTGTCGTTGCCCACCACCTTCAGGTGCTCCAGCCACTCGGCCAGGTTGTACAGCCGGTTGGGGGCATTGCGCTGCAGGCGGCCCAGCTTGCGCTGCTCGGCCGCGTAGCCGTCCAGCCAGTCCTGCAGCGCCGGCCGGTCGGTGGCGGAATGCACCTCGAACCAGAACTGCAGCCAGGTGCACTCGGAGTCGAGGAAACCCTGGTAGCCCGGCTCGGAATTGCTGGTGCAATTGGTGCTGCCGCTGTTGTTCGACTCGTGGCGTACGGCGGAAGCGATCGGGATGAAGTACTCGTCCACCTCGTCGAACGGGCCGGTGCCGATGATGCGATGGAAGCTGGGGACCGGCTTCCACGTGTCGATCACGCCACTGACCAGGTAGTCGAAGCCGTTGTAGCGCAGCCGCCGGCCCACTGGATTGGCATTCCCGTACAGCTTCTCCGACAGCGCGCGGGTCAGCACGATGACGTCGGCGCCGGCCTTGTCGTCGGCGCTGGTCCATGCCTGGCCGTACAGGAATGGAATCTCGAACATCGCAAAGAAGTCGCGGGTCGGTGCGCCGCCGTTGACCACGAATGGCGCGATGTCCTTGCGGTCCGGCTGTATCGCGCCGCCCAGGCCCATCATCGCGGTGCGGCGCTCGCCCTGGCCGCTGGCCAGCAGGTTCATCGCGTCGCGGTAGCTGAGCTGGCTGTCGTTCGGTTCGTCGCCGGGCGAGTAGCCTGTCAGCGGACCGTTGTCGAACACGGGTACCAGCAGCCGCTCGCTCTTGTGCGGCATCGGATTGCCGGACATGACGTGCAGGATCGTCAGTGTCGACACGCTGGCCGCCACGCCGATGGCCAGCGTGAGTATCATCAGCGCCGTCAGCGCCGGGTTGCGGCGCAGGTTGCGCAGGCCCAGTTTGAAGTAATAGGCGAACATGCCGTCTCCTATGCCGCCAGCGTGGGCGACTTGCGCACCAGGTCCGACACCTGGCCGTCGATGATGTGCACGTTGCGCTGCGAGCGCGTGGCCAGTTCCGGGTCGTGCGTGACCATCAGGATCGTGGTGCCCTGGGCGTTGATCTCTTCCAGCAGCTCCATCACGCCGCGCGCCATCTGCGTGTCGAGGTTGCCGGTGGGTTCGTCCGCCAGCAGCAGCTTCGGCGTGCCGGCCAGTGCGCGGGCGATGGCCACGCGCTGCTGCTGGCCGCCGGAAAGTTCGGCAGGGTAATGCTTCATGCGCGACGCCAGGCCCACCTTGGCCAGCGCATCCTCGATGCGCTCCCTGCGTTCGGCGGCATTGAAGCCGCGGTAGCGCAGCGGCACGTCGACGTTATCGAACAGCGACAGGTCAGGGATCAGGTTGAAACCCTGGAAGATGAAGCCCAGCTTCTCGTTGCGCAGCTTCGAGCGGGCATTGTCGTCCATGCCTTTCACGTTGACGCCGTCGAGGATGTATTCGCCGGCCGTGAATTCCTCCAGCAGGCCGGCGATGTTCAGGAAGCTCGTCTTGCCCGAGCCGGACGGCCCGGTGACGGTGACGAATTCGCCCTGCTTCACGTGGATCTCGAAGCCGCGCAGCGCGTGGGTTTCGATCATGTGGGTGCGGTAGACTTTGCTCAGGTTTTGCATGCGCAGCATGGTGGCCTCTGGTGAAGTGGAGGTTATTGATTGATGGCGACGCTCTTTGCGTTCTCGAATGTTTCGGTGCCGGCGACCACGACCTTGTCGCCCTGTTTCAGGCCGGACAGGATTTCCACGGCGTTGATGCTGGTGGCGCCCATGCGGATCGGCGTGCGCACGGCCACGCCATCCTGCACCAGGTAGGCATAGCGGCCGCCTTCGGATTCCACGAAGGGCCCGCGCGGCAGCAGCAGCACGTTGGCTTTCTCGTCGATCAGCAGGCGCGCCTGCACGCGCTGGCTCTGGCGCAGGCCGTCGGGCTGCCGGCCTTCGAAGCGCACGCGCGCCAGCACCTGGTTCTTCACCACTTCCGGAGACAGGGCGGACAGCTTGCCGCTGGTCGTCACGCCGTTCACGGTGATCTCGGCGCGCATGCCGAGGCCGAGATCGTTGACATAGGTTTCCGGCACCTCGAGTTCGACTTCCAGCGCGGACAGGTCCACCAGCGTCATCAGCGGCGTGTTCGCCTGCACCACACTGCGGTTGGCCACGCTCAGCGTGCCGATGAAGCCGGCGACGGGCGCGCGCACGGTCAGCTCGTCGACACGGCGCTGGGCATTGGCCAGCACCAGCTTCTGGCGTTCCAGTTGCGCGGACTTGGTGCGCAGCGCCAGGTCGACGTCGTCCTTTTCCAGCGTCGAGGCCTGGATCGCATGCTGCGCGCGGATCTCGGCGGCGCGCAGCGCATCCTTGGCTTTCTGGTAATCGATCTTGGCAACCACGCCTTCGTTGGCCACGCCGTCGTAGCGTTCCAGCGTGCGCTGGGCCGACAGGCGGTCGATCTCGGCCGTGTCGGCATCGCGCTGCGCCAGCAGCTTCTGCTTGCGCGCCAGGATCTGCTGGCGCGCCACCTCGGCCGCCAGTTCCTGGTAGCTCGACTGTTCTTTCTTCAGCTCGTCTGTCAGGTCGGGCGATTCCAGCACGGCCAGCACGTCGCCCTGTTTCACGGTATCGCCGGCGCGCACCTTCAGGGTGACGGTGGACGAGGGCGCCGTCGAATACAGCGTCGGGCTGACGGCGGCGACGATGCGGCCATTGACGGCGGCGTCGCGGATCAGCGTGCCGCGCGTGACATCGGCGATGCGCAGGCGCGCCGCGCTGACCGAATGCTCGCTGCCGGCCCAGTGGCTGACCGTGAACCATGCAGCCGCGACGATCACGGCGGCGCCCGCGGCCAGCAGCGCATGCCGCCGCCACGGCCGGTGCTGCGGCGTGGCGATGGCGGTATCTTGATGGGAGGTGTCGCGGATCATGGTCGGGCCTGCAATAAAAATGTTGTCATTTCTATGCAGGAACCGTGCCACAAGCTAAGTCATTGTTACGACAAGGTTTTCAGGTGGCGTGTCCGCTGTCCGGCGCTGTCCGGCCGCGTCCGCGGCGTCCGGCAATTGCTATCGGCGCCTGGCGGGCTTCTTCGCGATGACTTCGCGGCAGTCGCCCTTCAGCGTGGCATTGTCGTAGTCGGTCCAGCCGTAGCTGTCGACCCAGCGGGTATGGCGCTTGAAGGTGGGCGACAGGAAGCTCCATTCGAGGCGCTCGCCGGGGTAGCGGATGTCGGCCATGTCCAGCAGCGTGTGGAACATGTTTTCCGTGGCCAGTTTCGCCTTGCGGTGCCGGCGCAGTTCGCGCACCTTGGCCGGATAGCGCTCGCCGTACTGGTCCGAATACCACATGAACGCCGGCACGCGGAATTCGTATTGCGTGTTGTGGCCGTGGAAAGCGATGCGGCAGGCGCCGTCGTACAGCGTCTGGCCGTGGTCGGCCACGTACAGCAGGGCGGCCGGGTGCAGGGGGGACTGCAGGCGATCGAGCACCTGCGCCAGGAACCAGTCCGTATACAAGATAGTGTTGTCGTAGCTGTTGTTCAGCCGTGGCTTGATGGCGATGTCGGTATAGACGGGCTTGTCGATGCCGAACAGCGAGGGTTGCCAGCGATCGAACGACTGCGGATGGCGCTGGCTGTAGTTCCAGTGGCTGCCCAGCGTGTGCAGCACGATCAGCTTTTTCCGCGCCGGATCGGCCATCGCCGCGCGCAGCGGCTCGAACAGGACTTCGTCGAGAGTGGATTTGTTGGAGAAGCCGCCCAGGTTGGTGAACTGCACCACGTCCGCCTCGCGGGCGAACACGGACACCGGCGTGTCGAACTTGCCGAACGAGATCTGGTTCGACAGCCACCAGGTGCGGAAACCTGCTTCCTTGTAGGCGGTGATGAACGACTTTTCGCTGAAGCCATCCTTCAGGCTCTGCCGTGCCGGCTTGCGGGAAATGATGACGGGGACCGACAGCCGCGTCGCCGATACCGCCGTGATCACGTCCGGCAGCGGCACCAGGTTGGCCTGTCGGGCCAGCAGCGGGTTGGTGTCGCGCCCGTAGCCGAACAGGCTCCAGCGGTCCTGGCGCGACGATTCGCCGATCACGAGCACGATCGTTTCCGGCACGTCGTCCGCCGCGCTCTGGTCGGCGCCGAACCTGAAATGGCGGCTGGTTTCGTTCAACTGCGCGAGGTAGCGCCGCTCGCGGTAGAAATCGATGCCGCGCGCGGCCAGCCCGAACGGCCAGGAATCGATGAAAGCGTCGAAATGCACGGGAGGCCTGGCCCATGGCGGCAGTGGCGCCAGCGGCCAGCCGGTGACGTGGGCGCCGCGGCTGCCATCGCCGCTGCCGGCCGATGCCGCGGCGGACGCGGACGCCGGCGCGGCCGGGGACTGGCCGGCACCGAATTCCCAGCCATAGGCCGTCAGCAGCGCGAAGCTGCCCAGCAGCCCGAGCGCAACCCAGCGCGACGGACCTTGCCAGTCCAGGCCGCGGGTCTGGCGCGCGGCACGGAACGTCATTACCCACCAGGCGGCCACGCATGCCATCACGCCCAGCATCGTCCACACCGTGCCGCCGAGGAATTCGAGTGCCTCGACCGGGCTGGTTTCGGCCAGGATGCCCAGGTGGTGCGTGGAGATGCCCTGCCCATAGAACACCAGCAGGTAGATCTCGGTGGGCAGCGCCATGAAGGCGGGAATCAGGAGCCAGTGGAAATAGGCCGGGCGTGTGAATACTGCCCAGACAGCGGTCCAGGCGGCGATTTCGATGCCGAGGATCTGCCAGCCGTCGTGGACAGGATTGCCCAGCAGCACGCGGATCCACGGCACCAGCGACAACGCCAGGTAACTGAGCAGAATGAACAGGTGGGCCGGGCGCGGGTACCGGAAATCAAATGGCAACGGAGGCATGCGGCGTTCTGGGCGGGGCGCGAAGAAATGGATACAGTACAGAGTCAGTACGGACGTGCAGGGCACGGGGCGCTATTATGCGGACTTTTCCCGCTGCCGGGCAGGCATTGCTTTGCCTAATTGATCGGCAAATGAGTTGACTGTGCCTTGCGCACCGTCTATACTCGCGAGTTCTCAATTTAGTCTGCACCTTGTATACGCCTTTTTCGGGCCGCCTTTTCAACAAGGTGGCTGTTTGCGTCCCTGCGATCCGGACTCTGGAGACTGGTTTTAGCCCCCGGGAACATGGTTCAGCCGCCCGGGTTGTCAATAGCAGTAATTTTGTTGGATTTAGAACGATGCCAACCATCAATCAATTGATTCGCAACCCACGTACCGCACTGGTCGTGAAGAGCAAATCGCCGGCACTTGAAAACTGCCCGCAAAAGCGTGGCGTGTGCACCCGCGTGTACACCACCACTCCTAAGAAGCCTAACTCGGCACTGCGTAAAGTCGCCAAGGTGCGCCTGACCAACGGTTTCGAAGTCATTTCGTACATCGGCGGTGAAGGCCACAACCTGCAGGAACACTCGGTCGTGCTGCTGCGCGGCGGTCGTGTGAAAGACTTGCCGGGTGTGCGTTACCACATGGTTCGCGGCTCGCTGGATACCCAGGGCGTCAAGGATCGTAAGCAGGCTCGCTCGAAGTACGGTGCGAAGCGCGCTAAGGCCGCCAAGAAGTAATTCTTGCAGACTTAGTAGCAAAACATAATGAGTTGAGGCGGTCGCGAGACCGAGTAAGTGTGAGGCCATGATGGCCCACGCGAGTGCCGAACGAGGCGCTCAACTGAAGACAGGAAGGAAATAGACATGCCACGTCGTCGTGAAGTACCCAAGCGCGAAATTCTGCCGGATCCAAAGTTCGGCAACACCGAAGTCGCCAAATTCGTTAACGTTCTGATGCTGTCCGGCAAGAAGTCGGTTGCAGAAAACATCATCTACGGTGCATTCGACCATATCCAGCAAAAATCCGGCAAGGATCCACTGGAAGTGTTCACCGCAGCAATCAACAACGCCAAGCCGATGGTTGAAGTGAAGTCCCGCCGTGTCGGCGGTGCCAACTACCAGGTGCCGGTTGAAGTGCGCCCAGTGCGCCGCCTGGCCCTGTCCATGCGTTGGCTGCGTGAAGCTGCAAACAAGCGCAGCGAAAAATCCATGCCGCAACGCCTGGGTGGCGAGCTGCTGGAAGCCGCGGAAGGCCGCGGCGGCGCAATGAAGCGTCGTGACGAAGTGCACCGTATGGCTGAAGCGAACAAGGCGTTCTCGCACTTCCGCTTCTAAACACTCCGGCCGGCAAGACCGGCCTTTGTTCAAGCCGGGCGCATTTTTGATTCAAAAATGTTGCTCGGTTTTGTCCATTCAAAGATTTAGGATCTCATTATGGCCCGCAAGACCCCCATCGAGCGCTACCGCAACATCGGTATTTCCGCTCACATCGACGCCGGCAAGACGACCACGACCGAGCGCGTGCTGTTCTACACCGGCGTGAACCACAAGATTGGTGAAGTGCACGACGGCGCAGCAACCATGGACTGGATGGAGCAGGAACAAGAGCGCGGCATCACGATCACGTCCGCGGCCACGACCTGCTTCTGGAAAGGCATGGCCGGCAACTTCCAGCCGCACCACATCAACATCATCGATACCCCGGGCCACGTCGACTTCACGATCGAAGTGGAACGTTCGATGCGCGTGCTGGACGGCGCCTGCATGGTCTACTGTGCAGTGGGCGGCGTGCAGCCGCAGTCGGAAACCGTGTGGCGCCAGGCTAACAAGTACAAAGTGCCGCGTCTGGCCTTCGTCAACAAGATGGACCGTACCGGTGCCAACTTCTTCAAGGTCTACGAGCAGATGCGCGCTCGCCTGAAGGCCAACCCGGTGCCGATCCAGATCCCTATCGGCGCTGAAGATTCGTTCGCCGGCGTGGTCGACCTGGTCAAGATGAAGGCGATCATCTGGGATGAAGCATCCCAGGGCATGAAGTTCGACTACAAGGATATTCCTGCCGAACTGCAAGCGACGGCCAACGAGTGGCGCGAAAAGATGGTGGAAGCCGCCGCCGAGTCCAGCGAAGAGCTGATGAACAAGTACCTGGAAGAAGGCGACCTGACCGAAGCCGAGATCAAGCAGGCGCTGCGCGCCCGCACGATCGCTTCGGAAATCGTGCCGATGATGTGCGGCACCGCGTTCAAGAACAAGGGCGTGCAGGCCATGCTGGACGCCGTCATCGAGTACCTGCCGTCGCCAGTGGACATTCCGCCGGTCGGCGGCACCGACGACGACGAGCAGCCTGTCACCCGTGCCGCTTCGGACGACGAGAAGTTCTCGGCCCTGGCATTCAAGATCATGACCGACCCGTTCGTCGGCCAGCTGGCGTTCTTCCGCGTGTACTCCGGTGCCGTGAACTCCGGCGACACCGTGCTGAACTCGGTGAAGAACCGCAAGGAACGCCTGGGCCGCATCCTGCAGATGCACGCCAACCAGCGTGAGGAAATCAAGGAAGTGCGCGCTGGCGACATCGCCGCCGCCGTGGGCCTGAAAGACGTGACGACCGGCGAAACGCTGTGCGACCCGACCGCGATGATCGTGCTGGAACGCATGGTCTTCCCTGAGCCGGTGATCCAGCAGGCCGTCGAGCCGAAGACCAAGTCCGACCAGGAAAAAATGGGCCTGGCGCTGAACCGCCTGGCACAGGAAGATCCGTCGTTCCGCGTGAAGACCGACGAAGAATCCGGCCAGACCATCATCGGCGGCATGGGCGAGTTGCACCTGGAAATTATCGTCGACCGCATGAAGCGCGAATTCGGCGTGGAAGCCACCGTCGGCAAGCCGCAGGTTGCTTACCGCGAAACGATCCGCAAGACCGTCACCGACGTGGAAGGCAAGTTCGTCAAGCAGTCCGGTGGTCGCGGCCAGTACGGCCACGCCGTGCTGACGATCGAACCGCAAGAGCCGGGCAAGGGCTTCGAGTTCGTCGACGCCATCAAGGGCGGTGTGATTCCTCGCGAATACATCCCTGCGGTGGAAAAAGGTGTGCGCGAAACGCTGAACACCGGTGTCCTGGCCGGCTACCCGGTCGTCGACGTGAAAGTAACCGTGACCTTCGGTTCCTACCACGACGTGGACTCGAACGAAAACGCGTTCCGCATGGCCGGTTCGATGGCGTTCAAGGACGGCTGCCGCAAGGCATCGCCGGTCATCCTCGAGCCGATGATGGCCGTGGAAGTGGAAACGCCGGAAGACTACGCCGGTAACGTGATGGGCGACCTGTCGTCCCGTCGCGGCATGGTGCAGGGCATGGACGAAATCCCGGGCGGCGGCGGCAAGATCATCAAGGCCGAAGTTCCGCTGTCCGAAATGTTCGGTTACTCGACCTCGCTGCGTTCCGCAACGCAAGGCCGTGCAACCTACACGATGGAATTCAAGCACTACTCCGAAGCGCCGAAGCACGTTATCGACGCAATCGTGACCGCGAAAGCGAAATAAATCAGAATAGCGTTTATCGGCCGGGGCAAAACCCCGGCCGGACAACCTTAAATCATAGTTCTAAGGAAGAAATAAAATGGCAAAAGGTAAGTTTGAGCGGACTAAACCGCACGTCAACGTCGGCACCATCGGTCACGTCGACCACGGCAAGACCACGCTGACCGCGGCAATCGCAACGGTGCTGTCGAAGAAATTCGGCGGCGAAGCCAAGGCCTACGACCAGATCGATGCTGCTCCGGAAGAAAAAGCACGCGGCATCACGATCAACACCGCGCACGTCGAGTACGAAACCGCTGCCCGTCACTACGCGCACGTTGACTGCCCAGGCCACGCCGACTACATCAAGAACATGATCACCGGCGCTGCCCAGATGGACGGCGCGATCCTGGTGTGCTCCGCAGCTGACGGCCCGATGCCGCAGACCCGCGAACACATCCTGCTGGCCCGTCAGGTTGGCGTGCCTTACATCATCGTGTTCCTGAACAAGTGCGACCTGGTCGACGACGCAGAACTGCTGGAACTGGTGGAAATGGAAGTGCGCGAGCTGCTGTCCAAGTACGAGTTCCCTGGCGACGACCTGCCAATCATCAAAGGTTCGGCACGTATGGCACTGGAAGGTGCGGCTGGCGAAATGGGCGAAGAGTGCATCATCCGCCTGGCCGACGCACTGGACACCTACATCCCGACGCCTGAGCGCGCTGTGGACGGCGCCTTCCTGATGCCTGTGGAAGACGTGTTCTCGATCTCCGGCCGCGGTACCGTGGTGACCGGCCGTGTCGAACGCGGTATCATCAAGGTCGGCGAAGAAATCGAAATCGTCGGCATCATCGACACCGTGAAGACGACCTGCACCGGCGTGGAAATGTTCCGCAAGCTGCTGGACCAGGGTCAAGCTGGCGACAACGTCGGCCTGCTGCTGCGCGGCACCAAGCGTGAAGACGTGCAGCGTGGCCAGGTTCTGGCCAAGCCGGGTTCGATCAAGCCGCACAACCACTTCACCGGCGAGATCTATGTTCTGTCGAAGGATGAAGGCGGCCGTCACACCCCGTTCTTCAACAACTACCGTCCTCAGTTCTATTTCCGTACGACGGACGTGACCGGCTCGATCGAGCTGCCAGCGGACAAAGAGATGGTCATGCCGGGCGACAACGTGTCGATCACCGTCAAGCTGATCTCCCCGATCGCCATGGAAGAAGGCCTGCGCTTTGCAATCCGTGAAGGCGGCCGTACCGTCGGCGCGGGTGTTGTAGCCAAGATCCTGGGCTAAGCTTCAGCGTTGATGCGGCGGGACAGGGCGTGATATCATGCCGGTCCCGCTGCTTTTATGTTGAGCAGTCGTTGCAGAGTTGTAAAGAGTTGCATATTTCCATATTGCCGGAGAAGTGTTCGTACACTGCGCCGGTTCGTTCTTTTTAAGGAATCAGCATGTCCACCCCGAATCAAAAGATCCGCATCCGCCTGAAGGCTTTCGACTACAAACTGATCGACCAGTCCGCACTCGAAATCGTTGACACCGCCAAGCGCACCGGCGCCGTGGTCAAAGGTCCGGTTCCCCTGCCGACCCGCATCCAGCGTTACGACGTGCTGCGTTCCCCGCACGTGAACAAGACTTCGCGCGACCAGTTCGAAATCCGCACCCACCAGCGCCTGATGGACATCGTGGATCCGACCGACAAGACCGTTGACGCACTGATGAAGCTGGACCTGCCGGCTGGCGTGGACGTCGAGATCAAGCTGCAGTAATCGTTTTATACGGATTCGTTGCATCGGGCGGCATTCAGTTCTGAACGCCGCCGGATGAAAGGACGGGCACTTCGCATTGGCGGGGTGCCCGTTTTGTTTTTGTGGTGCCGGTCGCCTCACGCCACCGGCTTGATCGCCGGCGGCGGCGGCGCGCCGACCTTCTTGCGGCAATTGGTGCGGGTGGCCCATTCGTCCTTGGCGAACTGCTCCTTGCTCGGTGCTGCCGCGCCGTTGAGTGCCTTCAGCGCCCGCTCCGCCCAAGGGACGGCGACGCAGTCGCAATAAGGTGACAGCTTGGCATGCCCCTTCAGGTCGCTTTCGCCGCCAATGTCGGCAGGGATGGCAACGGCTTGCTTGCACATGTCGGCATAGCCTTTTCGTACCTGCGCCAGATCCTGGGCATGGGCCCCGCCGCACAGGGCGGCAAGGACGAAAAGAGCGGTGGGGGAGGGGGTGCGCATCGTGGCTCCTGTGATCGAAAGGCGCCATGATGCCCGATTTTCATGGCATAAAAACATCGCTCTCGGCAGTGCGTGGCGGCTGTGCAAATTTCGCGCAACAGGCATCGACATACCCCGTACTAACTTGTTGCGTCAAGAGGCAAATCAAAGTACACTAGCCGGCTTCGGTATGGAAATGTCCTTTTTCGTCCTTACCACTTTTAGTAGTTCAACATAGCCCCGCCCAATCGTAGGTGGGAATGGAGAAAAAATGAGCCTTGGCCTCCTCGGTCGCAAGGTTGGCATGATGCGCATCTTCACGGACGACGGGGATTCGATCCCTGTGACCGTGCTGGACGTGTCGAACAACCGTATTGCGCAAATCAAAACTCCTGAAACGGATGGTTACTCCGCTGTTCAGGTCGTATTCGGTCAACGTCGCGCTTCCCGCGTGACCAAAGCCGCTGCGGGTCACTATGCCAAAGCTGGTGTCGAAGCCGGTACTCTGCTGAAAGAGTTCCGTGTCGACGCAGCCAAAGCTGCCGAACTGAAAGCTGGCGAAGTCGTCGCCGTTTCGCTGTTCGAAGTCGGTCAGAAGATCGACGTGCAGGGCACCTCGATCGGTAAAGGCTACGCCGGTACCATCAAGCGTTACAACTTCGCATCCGGCCGTGCTACCCACGGTAACTCGCGTTCGCACAATGTTCCTGGCTCCATCGGTATGGCGCAGGATCCGGGCCGCGTGTTCCCTGGCAAGCGCATGACGGGTCACCTGGGTGACGTCACCGTCACGACCCAGAACCTGGAAATCGCCCGCATCGACGCAGAGCGTCAGCTGCTGCTGGTGAAAGGTGCTGTACCAGGCGCGAAAAACGGTCAGGTGGTCGTCTCGCCAGCCGTTAAAGTCAAAGCTAAGAAGGGAGCTTAATTCATGGAACTCAAGCTCTTGAACGCTGAAGGTCAAGCCGCGTCCAACGTTGCTGCTGCAGACACCGTCTTCGGCCGTGATTACAACGAAGCCCTGATCCACCAGATCGTGGTTGCTTATGCAGCGAACGCCCGTAGCGGCAACCGCGCGCAGAAGGACCGTGAACAGGTTCACCACACGACCAAGAAGCCTTGGCGTCAGAAAGGCACCGGCCGCGCCCGTGCTGGTATGTCGTCGTCGCCACTGTGGCGTGGCGGTGGTCGCATCTTCCCGAACTCGCCTGACGAGAACTTCACCCACAAAGTGAACAAGAAGATGTACCGCGCAGGTCTGTGCTCGATCCTCTCCCAGCTGGCTCGCGAAGAGCGCCTGGTTGTGATCGAAGAACTGTCGATCGAAGCCCCGAAAACCAAGCTGCTGTCGCAAAAGCTGACCGGCCTGGGTCTGGATTCGGTCCTGATCATCACCGACAACATCGAAGAAAACCTGCTGCTGGCTTCCCGCAACCTGCCGAACGTGCTGGTCGTGGAGCCGCGTCATGCAGATCCAATGTCGCTGGTCTTCTACAAGAAGATCCTGGTTACCAAAGCGGCACTGGCCAAGATTGAGGAGTTGCTGGCATGAGCGCCGTCAAATTTAGCGAAGAGCGCCTGTTGAAGGTGCTGGTGGCGCCGGTCATTTCCGAGAAGGCCACCATGGTCGCGGAAAAGAACGAGCAGATCGTGTTCCGTGTTGCTCCGGACGCGACCAAGCCAGAAATCAAGGCCGCCGTTGAACTGCTGTTCAAGGTCGAAGTGGAATCGGTGCAGACCGTTAACCGCGAAGGTAAAGTCAAGCGTTCGGGTCGTTTCATCGGCCGTCGCAATGCTACCAAGCGTGCTTTCGTGTGCCTGAAGCCTGGCCAGGAAATCAATTTCTCCGAGGAGGCTAAATAATGGCACTCGTTAAGATGAAGCCAACCTCCCCAGGCCGTCGCGGCATGGTGAAGGTTGTCAACGCCGACCTGTACAAAGGTCGTCCGCTGGCAGCCCTGGTTGAGAAAAAATCGAAGACCGCCGGCCGTAACAACAACGGCCACATCACCACCCGTCATATCGGTGGTGGTCACAAGCAGCACTACCGTATCGTCGACTTCAAGCGCAACAAGGATGGTATCCCGGCGAAAGTGGAACGTATCGAATACGATCCGAACCGCACGGCGCACATCGCCCTGCTGTGCTACGCCGACGGCGAGCGCAAGTATGTCATCGCGTCGAAAGGCCTGTCCGTCGGCGATACGCTGATGAACGGCTCGGAAGCGCCGATCAAGGCCGGTAACACCCTGCCGATCCGCAATATCCCGGTTGGTACCGTGATCCACTGCGTCGAAATGCTGCCAGGTAAAGGTGCCCAGATGGCACGTACCGCCGGTGCCGCAGTCGTGCTGATGGCCCGCGAAGGTACTTACGCCCAGGTGCGCCTGCGCTCCGGCGAAGTGCGCCGCGTGCACATCGAGTGCCGCGCAACCGTGGGTGAAGTCGGCAATGCCGAACACAGCCTGCGCAAGATCGGTAAAGCCGGTGCGATGCGTTGGCGCGGTGTGCGTCCGACCGTCCGTGGTGTGGTCATGAACCCGATCGACCACCCGCACGGTGGTGGTGAAGGCCGTACCGCCGCTGGTCGTCACCCAGTGTCGCCATGGGGCCAGCAGACCAAGGGCAAGAAGACGCGTTCGAACAAGCGCACTTCTTCGATGATCGTCTCGCGCCGCGGCAAGAAATAAGGATAAATCATGACCCGTTCATTGAAAAAAGGGCCGTTCTGCGACGCCCACCTGGTGAAGAAAGTCGAAGCCGCGCAAGCGACCAAAGACAAGAAGCCAATCAAAACCTGGTCCCGCCGTTCGACGATCATGCCTGACTTCATCGGCCTGACGATTGCCGTGCACAACGGCAAGGTGCACGTGCCTGTGTACGTGTCCGAGAACATGGTTGGTCACAAGCTCGGCGAGTTCGCGCTGACCCGTACGTTCAAGGGCCACGCTGCTGACAAAAAGGCGAAGAAATAATGGAAACCAAAGCAATCCTCAAAGGCGTACGCCTGTCGGATCAAAAGGGTCGCCTGGTGGCTGACCTGATCCGCGGCAAGAAGGTTGACGCTGCGCTGAACATCCTGCAGTTCAGCCCGAAAAAAGGCGCGGCCATCCTGAAGAAAGTGCTGGAGTCCGCTATTGCGAACGCCGAGCACAACGATGGTGCCGATATCGACGAACTGTACGTGAAAACGATCTACGTCGAAAAGGGCCCGATCCTGAAGCGCTTCACCGCGCGTGCAAAGGGCCGTGGCGATCGTATCTCGAAGCAGTCCTGCCACGTCTACCTGACGGTCGGAAACTAAGGAGCCAAGATGGGACAGAAAATTCATCCAACCGGCTTCCGTCTGGCCGTTACCCGTAACTGGGCTTCCCGCTGGTACGCGACCAACGGTAACTTCGCTTCGATGCTGAACGAAGACCTGAAGGCACGCGCCTACCTGAAGAAGAAGCTGAAGAACGCCTCCGTCGGCCGCATCGTCATCGAGCGTCCTGCGAAGAACGCCCGCTTCACCGTGTACAGCTCCCGTCCGGGCGTTGTGATCGGTAAAAAAGGCGAAGACATCGAAGTGCTGAAGTCGGAACTGACCAAGATCATGGGCGTGCCGGTGCACGTCAATATCGAGGAAATCCGCAAGCCGGAAATCGATTCGCAGCTGATCGCCGATTCGATCGCCCAGCAGCTGGAAAAGCGGATCATGTTCCGCCGCGCCATGAAGCGCGCAATGCAGAACGCAATGCGCCTGGGTGCCGTCGGCATCAAGATCATGTCGTCCGGCCGTCTGAACGGCATCGAGATCGCCCGTACCGAATGGTATCGCGAAGGCCGCGTGCCTCTGCATACCCTGAAGGCGGACATCGACTACGGCACGTCCGAAGCATCGACCACCTACGGCATCATCGGCGTCAAGGTGTGGGTGTACAAGGGTGACCGTTCCGCCACCGGCGAAGCACCAGTCATCGACACCCCGGCCGACGAGAAGAAGCCACGCGGTCCGCGTCGCGACGACGGTAAGCCGGGCCGTGGCCCACGTCCAGGTCCGGGCGCCAAACCAGGCGCCCCAGCCGCTCGCCGCGCTGCGAAGCCGGCTGCAGCTGAATAAGCAGGAGAAAAAGCATGCTGCAACCATCTCGCAGGAAGTATCGTAAAGAGCAGAAAGGCCGTAACACCGGTATTTCGCATACGCGCGGCACCGCCGTGTCGTTCGGCGAATTCGGTCTGAAAGCCGTCGCGCGTGGCCGTATCACGGCTCGCCAGATCGAAGCTGCCCGTCGTGCCATGACCCGTCACATCAAGCGTGGCGGCCGTATCTGGATCCGTATCTTCCCGGACAAGCCGATTTCGAACAAGCCGGCTGAAGTCCGTATGGGTAACGGTAAGGGTAACCCGGAGTACTACGTGGCTGAAATCCAGCCAGGTAAAGTGCTGTACGAAATGGACGGCGTCGGCGAAGAGCTGGCACGCGAAGCGTTCCGCCTGGCTGCTGCCAAACTGCCGCTGGCAACCACCTTCGTGGTGCGCCAGGTTGGCCAATAATTGGAGTGAAATATGAAAGCATCTGAACTCCGTGGCAAAGACCAGGCTGCTCTGCAGAAAGAACTGAACGACCTGCTGAAGGCACAGTTCGGCCTGCGTATGCAAAGCGCCACGCAACAGCTGAGCAACAACTCGCAGCTGAAGAAGGTCCGCCGCGACATCGCACGCGTCAAAACGGTTATGAACACGAAGGAAGCCAAATGAACGAACCAGTGAAACAGTCGCTCAAGCGCACGCTGATCGGTAAAGTGGTGTCCGACAAGATGGACAAGACCGTTACCGTGCTGATCGAGCGTCACGTCAAGCACCCTCTGTACGGCAAGATCATCGTGCGTTCGGCTAAATACCACGCACATGACGAAACCAACCAGGTCAAAGCCGGTGATACGGTGGAAATCGCGGAAGGTCGTCCGATCTCCAAGACGAAGGCGTGGACGGTGACCCGTGTAGTGCAAGCTGCACAAATCGTCTAAAAAGAAAGCCGGGCGGGAACGTTGCGTTCCCGTCCGTTTTCCAATTAGTTCTTGCAGGCCCGCAGGTTGTATGTAATACTTGCGGGCTTCGTTCATGTATCGCCGCTAAGTGTCTATCCACAGACGCGGTTTCGCGGTCAGTACTGTATGAAGGTCAAGCACCCAAACAGCAATGCAGCAGCATGGCTGGCGGGACCAAGACTGACCGAGAGGTCCGCATTGTGTGGATTCTTCGGCTTAAGTTGGGAAAGAGAATACTATGATTCAAACTGAAAGCCGGCTCGAGGTAGCCGACAACACCGGTGCGAAAGAAGTTATGTGCATCAAGGTGTTGGGCGGTTCCAAGCGCCGTTACGCTGGCATCGGCGACGTGATCAAGGTCACGGTTAAGCAGGCGCAGCCTCGTGGCCGCGTCAAAAAAGGTGAAATTTATAACGCCGTGGTTGTGCGCACCGCTAAGGGTGTGCGTCGCCAGGACGGTTCCCTGGTCAAGTTCGATGGCAACGCTGCCGTCTTGCTGAACTCCAAACTGGAACCGATCGGTACCCGTATCTTTGGCCCGGTGACGCGCGAACTGCGCACCGAGAAGTTCATGAAGATCGTGTCCCTGGCACCGGAAGTCCTGTAAGGAGTCACAATGGATAAGATTCGCAAAAACGACGAAGTCGTCGTCCTGACCGGCAAGGACAAGGGCAAGCGCGGCGTAGTGACCCAGCGTGTAGACGCTGAGCACGTCGTGGTAGAAGGCGTGAACGTGGCCAAGAAGGCCGTCAAGCCGAACCCGATGACGGGCGTAACTGGTGGCATCGTCGACAAGACCATGCCGATTCACGTGTCCAACGTTGCTCTGTTCAACGCTGCGACCGGCAAGGCCGATCGCGTGGGCTTCAAGGAAGTGGATGGTAAAAAAGTCCGCGTCTTCAAGTCCTCCGGCGAAGTAGTGAAGGGGTAATTGAAAATGGCCCGTCTGCAACAAGTATACAAAGAGAAGGTCGTTTCCGAGCTGACCGAGAAATTCGGCTACAAATCGGTAATGGAAGTGCCGCGCCTGACGAAAATCACCCTGAACATGGGTGTGGGCGAAGCAATCGCTGACAAGAAGGTCCTGGAACACGCCGTTGGCGACCTGACCAAGATCGCCGGCCAGAAGCCGGTGACCACCAAGTCGCGTAAAGCTATCGCCGGTTTCAAGATCCGCGAAGGCTACCCGATCGGTACCATGGTGACCCTGCGCGGCGCCCGTATGTATGAATTCCTGGATCGCTTCATCACCGTGGCCCTGCCGCGCGTGCGCGACTTCCGTGGCGTGTCCGGTCGCTCGTTCGATGGCCGTGGCAACTACAACATCGGCGTCAAAGAGCAGATCATCTTCCCGGAAATCGAGTACGACAAGATCGACGCGCTGCGTGGCATGAACATCTCGATCACCACGACCGCCAAGACCGACGACGAAGCGAAAGCTCTGCTCGCCGCATTCAAATTCCCGTTCAGGAACTAACCGATCATGGCAAAACTCGCACTGATTAACCGTGAACAGAAGCGTGCCGACCTGGTGGAGAAATTCGCCGCCAAGCGCGCCGCCCTGAAAGCCATCATCGACGACCAGTCGAAGTCGGAAGAAGAGCGTTACGAAGCCCGCCTGAAACTGCAGGCCCTGCCGCGTAACTCCGCTCCGACCCGCCAGCGTAACCGCTGCGCCATCACCGGTCGTCCACGTGGCACCTTCCGTAAATTCGGTCTGGCCCGCACCAAGCTCCGTGAATTCGCCATGCGTGGTGAAATCCCGGGTATGACCAAAGCCAGCTGGTAATAGGAGAATAAGCAATGAGTATGAGCGATCCTATCGCCGATATGCTGACCCGTATCCGCAATGCACAGGGTGTGAAGAAGACCACCGTTGCAATGCCGTCGTCGAAAGTCAAAGTGGCGATCGCCTCCGTCCTGAAGGACGAAGGCTACATCGAAGATTTCGCAGTGTCCTCCAACGAAGGCAAAGCGGAACTGCAAATCGGCCTGAAGTACTACACCGGCCGTCCTGTCATCGAGCGCCTGGAGCGCGTGTCCCGTCCGGGTCTGCGCGTCTACAAAGGCAAGGATGAAATCCCGACCGTGATGAACGGCCTGGGCGTGGCTATCGTGTCGACTCCGCAAGGCGTCATGACCGATCGCAAAGCGCGCGCTACCGGCGTCGGTGGCGAAGTCATCTGCTTCGTGGCTTAAGGAGTAACACATGTCTCGAGTAGCTAAAATGCCGATCGCCGTGCCGGCTGGCGCCGAAGTCGCCATCTCCGCACAAGCGATCACCGTCAAGGGCCCGCTGGGCACCCTGACCCAGAGCCTGAACGGCCTGGTCAAAGTTGAAAACAACAACGGCACGCTGTCGTTCGATGTGGCCAACGAATCCCGTGAAGCGAACGCCATGTCCGGCACGCTGCGCGCACTGGTCAACAACATGGTTACCGGCGTCACCAAGGGCTTCGAGAAGAAGCTGTCCCTGGTGGGCGTGGGTTACAAGGCACAGGCACAAGGCGACAAGCTGAACCTGTCGCTGGGCTTCTCCCACCCGGTCGTGCATGCAATGCCGGCAGGTGTGACCGTGGCCACCCCGACCCCGACCGAAGTCGTGATCAAGGGTATCGACCGTCAACAGGTCGGCCAGGTTGCCGCAGAAGTTCGTGCTTACCGCTCCCCTGAGCCTTATAAAGGCAAGGGCGTCCGCTATGTGGACGAAGTGGTTAAGATCAAAGAAACCAAGAAGAAGTAATTAGGGGCTGACGATGGATAAAAAGCAATCTCGTCTGCGCCGCGGACGTCAAACCCGCATCAAGATCGCGCAACTGAAAGTGAACCGCCTGTCGGTCCACCGCACTAACCTGCACATTTACGCGAACCTGATCAGCCCGGACGCTAAAGTTCTGGTTTCGGCGTCTACCGTGGAAGCAGAAGTTCGCGCCGAACTGGCCGGCAAGTCGGGCAAGGGTGGTAACGCCGCCGCTGCCGCACTGGTGGGCAAGCGCGTCGCCGAAAAGGCAATCAAGGCAGGTATCACCGAAGTAGCGTTCGACCGCTCCGGTTTCCGTTACCACGGCCGTGTGAAGGCGCTGGCTGATGCCGCGCGTGAAGCCGGTCTGAAGTTCTAAGGGTACGATCATGGCAAAAATGCAAGCAAAAATGCAAAGCGACAAGCCGGATGACGGCATGCGCGAAAAAATGATCGCGATCAACCGCGTGACCAAAGTGGTCAAGGGTGGTCGTATCATGGGCTTCGCGGCGCTGACCGTGGTTGGTGACGGCGATGGCCGCATCGGCATGGGCAAGGGCAAGTCGAAGGAAGTTCCGGTCGGTGTGCAGAAGGCAATGGAAGAAGCCCGTCGCAACCTGATCAAGGTGCCTCTGAAGAACGGTACGCTGCAGCACACGGTTACCGGCCGCCATGGCGCCTCGCGCGTCATGATGAGCCCGGCCAAGCCAGGTACTGGCGTCATCGCTGGTGGCGCAATGCGCGCTATCTTCGACGTGATGGGCGTGACGGACGTGGTGGCGAAATCCACCGGTTCGAACAACCCGTACAACCTGGTGCGCGCCACCCTGGACGGCCTGTCGAAAATGAGCACTCCTGCCGAGATCGCTGCGAAACGCGGCAAGTCGGTAGAAGACATTCTGGCTTAAGGGGATGACCATGAGCACTATCAAAGTCAAACTGGTGAAGGGCCTGATCGGCACCCGCCAAGACCACCGCGCTACCGTGCGTGGTCTGGGCCTGCGCCGTGTCAACTCGGTTTCCGAGCTGCAGGACACGCCATCGGTACGCGGCATGATCAACAAGGTCGCTTACCTCGTTAAGGTTGTATCGTAAGCCCCGGCTTACGATCTGGAGAACACAATGGAATTGAATACCATTCAACCAGCCGAAGGCGCGAAACACGCCAAGCGCCGTGTTGGCCGCGGTATCGGCTCCGGCCTGGGCAAGACTGCCGGCCGTGGTCACAAGGGTCAGAAATCGCGTTCGGGCGGCTTCCACAAAGTCGGCTTCGAAGGCGGTCAGATGCCTCTGCAGCGCCGTCTGCCGAAGCGTGGCTTCAAATCGCTGAACGCAACCTTCAAGGCTGAAGTTCGCCTGTCCGACCTGAACGCCCTGGCCGTGTCCGAAGTGGACCTGCTGGTGCTGAAGCAGGCCGGCGTGCTGAACGTGCTGGCGCGCGACGTGCGCGTGATCGCTTCCGGCGAAATCACCAAGGCAGTGTCCATCAAGGGCCTGAAAGTGACCGCCGGCGCGAAAGCGGCCATCGAAGCGGCTGGCGGCTCGGTAGCCTGAGACGCTTAAGCTTGAACGGAGCGAAAATTGGCGACTAATCCGCAGCTTGCTAAAAGTGCCGCAGCCGGGTTCCCCTGGAACCGTCTGTGGTTTTTGCTGGGCGCTCTGGTAGTCTACCGCATCGGGGCTCACGTCCCGGTGCCGGGGATCGACCCGGTACAGCTGGCCGCACTGTTCAAGTCGCAAGAGGGCGGCCTGCTGGGCATGTTCAACATGTTCTCCGGCGGCGCCCTGTCGCGCTTCACGGTGTTTGCGCTGGGCATCATGCCCTACATCTCGGCCTCGATCATCATGCAGTTGCTGTCGATCGTGTCTCCGCAGATGGAAGCGCTGAAGAAGGAAGGGGAAGCTGGCCGTCGCAAGATCACCCAGTACACCCGTTACGCCACCGTGGGCCTGGCATTGTTCCAGGCATTCGGCATCTCCGTCGCGCTGGAAGCCCAGCCTGGCCTGGTGCTCGATCCGGGCCTGGCGTTCCGCTTCACCACCGTGGTAACGCTGCTGACCGGCACCATGTTCCTGATGTGGCTGGGGGAGCAGATTACCGAGCGCGGTCTCGGTAACGGCATCTCCATCATCATCTTTGCCGGTATCGCTGCCGGTCTGCCGAGCGCGATGGGTGGCTTGTTCACCCAGGTGTCGACCGGTGCGATCAGTGCGATCTCCGCCATCATCATCGTGATCCTGGTTGCAGCCGTGACCTATGTCGTGGTGTTCGTGGAACGTGGCCAGCGCAAGATCCTGGTGAACTATGCCAAACGTCAGGTCGGTAACAAGATCTACGGTGGGCAAACCAGCCACCTGCCGCTGAAGCTGAACATGGCAGGCGTGATTCCGCCGATCTTCGCATCGTCGATTATCTTGTTCCCGGCCACCATCGTGGACTGGTTCGCACGTGGCGCGGACAACAGCAACCCTGTTGTACGCTTCCTGAAAGATCTGGCTGCTTCGTTGAGCCCAGGCGAGCCCATCCATGCACTGCTGTATGCTGTGGCGATCGTGTTTTTCTGCTTCTTCTACACCGCACTGGTGTTCAACAGCAAGGAAACTGCGGATAACTTGAAGAAGAGCGGGGCCTTTGTGCCAGGGATTCGTCCCGGTGAGCAGACTGCCCGCTACATCGACAAGATCCTGACCCGATTGACCCTGGCGGGCGCCGTCTACATTACCCTGGTGTGCCTGTTGCCGGAGTTTATGCAAGCCCAGTGGAAAGTGTCCTTTGTATTCGGTGGCACCTCCCTGTTGATCATTGTGGTCGTGACCATGGACTTCATGGCCCAGGTCCAGAACTACGTGATGTCGCAGCAATACGATTCGCTGCTGCGCAAGGCTAACTTCAAAGGCGGCATTCCGACCCGCTAAGCGATAAGGTCACTATGGCAAAAGACGACGTTATACAGATGCAGGGCGAGATTCTGGAGAATCTCCCGAATGCAACGTTTCGAGTAAAGCTGGAAAACGGCCACGTGGTGCTTGGACACATTTCGGGTAAAATGCGGATGAACTATATCCGCATTCTCCCCGGCGACAAGGTGACGGTGGAGTTGACGCCGTACGACCTCTCCCGGGCCCGTATTGTGTTCCGGACCAAGTAATTTTAAGTATCGAATCCAAGAAGAGAGTGCAAAATGAAAGTTAACGCTTCAGTCAAGCGGATCTGCCGCAACTGCAAGATCATCAAGCGCAAAGGCGTCGTTCGTGTTATCTGCGTCGAACCGCGTCACAAGCAGCGTCAAGGTTAATCGAGGAATAACGAATGGCACGTATTGCAGGGGTTAACATCCCAAATCATCAGCACACCGTGATCGGCCTGACGGCAATTTACGGTATCGGCCGCCCGCGCGCGCAGTTCATCTGCGCACAAACGGGTGTTGCGACCAACAAGAAGATCAAGGACCTGGACGACAGCGAGCTGGAAAAGCTGCGTGATGAGATCGGCAAGTTCGTTGTTGAAGGCGACCTGCGCCGTGAACTGTCGATGAACATCAAGCGTCTGATGGACCTGGGTTGCTACCGCGGCATGCGTCACCGCAAGGGCCTGCCGGTCCGCGGCCAGCGCACCCGCACCAATGCACGTACCCGCAAAGGTCCGCGCAAAGCCGCTCAATCGCTGAAGAAATAATCTAGGAAACCACTATGGCTAAGCAACAAAGCAGCGCTGCAGCAGCACGCGTTCGCAAGAAGGTCAAGAAGAACGTCGCTGAAGGTATCGCTCACGTTCACGCTTCCTTCAACAACACGATCATCACGATCACCGACCGCCAGGGCAATGCCCTGTCGTGGGCAACTTCGGGCGGCGCCGGCTTCAAGGGCTCCCGTAAGTCGACCCCGTTCGCAGCGCAGGTTGCTGCTGAAGCGGCTGGCAAAGTGGCGCAGGAATGCGGCGTGAAGAACCTGGAAGTGCGTATCAAGGGCCCTGGTCCTGGCCGCGAATCCGCTGTTCGCGCGCTGAACAACCTGGGCATCAAGATCACCGAGATCCAGGACGTGACGCCAGTGCCGCACAACGGTTGCCGTCCGCCGAAGCGTCGTCGTATCTAATCCGTTAGATACCGGCATACGCTCGGTATGACAATGGCCGGTTCTCCGGAACCGGCCACCGTCACCCTGATGTAAAAATCGCTGGAACAGTTGATCGGAAACGGTTACACTGTCCGGCTATTTTTGCCTGTCGATTTTCGGTCGGCGGGCTTGTTGAGCCACCGTCTGACGGATTAGAGGGTCAGACTAGCGCCTGGTCGCTGCAGTTAGCCCGGTAGTTGGCTCGTCGCCAAATACGCGCGTTACCTGCTCCGATGCGACTCGGGGCGTCATTTAATATTTAAGGAAAACACCGTGGCACGTTATATCGGACCAAAAGCAAAACTCTCCCGCCGTGAAGGTACTGACCTGTTCCTGAAGAGCGCACGCCGTTCGCTGGACTCGAAGTGCAAGCTGGACATCAAGCCAGGCCAGCACGGCGTCAAGTCGGGTGCCCGCACCTCCGACTACGGCAACCAGCTGCGCGAAAAGCAGAAGGTCAAGCGCATGTACGGCATCCTAGAGCGCCAGTTCCGCCGCTACTTCGCCGAAGCCGACCGCCGCAAGGGCAACACCGGCGAAACGCTGCTGACGCTGCTGGAAACCCGCCTGGACAACGTTGCTTACCGCATGGGCTTCGGCTCGACCCGCGCTGAAGCACGCCAGCTGGTGTCGCACAAGGCGTTCACCGTGAACGGCAATGTCGTGAACATCGCTTCGTACGTGGTCAAGACCGGCGACGTGATCGCCGTGCGCGAAAAGGCCAAGAAGCAGACCCGTATCCTGGAAGCGCTGTCGCTGGCAGAACAAGTCGGCATGCCGGCATGGGTGTCGGTTGATTCCAAGAAAATGGAAGGTACCTTCAAGTCGTTCCCGGAACGTAGCGAAATCGCTGCCGACGTCAACGAATCGCTGATCGTCGAACTGTACTCGCGTTAATCGCGGTAAGTAGCAATCAGTAGCAATAATGCCCACTCCTAAGCAGAGTGGGCTTTTTCACTAATGCCATCAGCCTTATCGGTGTAACGAGCCGAGGGTAATGAAAAGGACATTTCAATGCAAAACAGTTTGTTGAAGCCACGTATCATCGACGTCGAAGCCCTGGGCGCCGGTCACGCAAAAGTCGTGATGGAGCCGTTCGAGCGCGGCTACGGCCACACGCTGGGCAACGCCCTGCGTCGCGTGCTGCTGTCGTCGATGATCGGCTACGCGCCGACCGAAGTCACGATCGCCGGCGTGGTGCACGAGTACTCGTCGCTGGACGGCGTGCAGGAAGACGTGGTCGACCTGCTGCTGAACCTGAAGGGCGTGGTCTTCAAGGTCCACAACCGCGATTCCGTCACGCTGACCCTGAAGAAGGAAGGCGAAGGCGCCGTGCTGGCCTCGGATATCGACCTGCCGCACGACGTGGAACTGATCAACCCGGATCACGTGATCGCTCACCTGACCGCCGGTGGCAAGCTGGACATGCAGATCAAGGTCGAAAAGGGCCGTGGCTACGTGCCGGGTAACGTCCGCCGCCTGTCCGAAGACACGAACAAGACGATCGGCCGCATCATCCTGGACGCATCGTTCTCGCCGGTCCGCCGCGTGTCGTACTCCGTGGAATCGGCCCGTGTTGAACAGCGTACCGACCTGGACAAGCTGATCATCAACATCGAAACCAACGGCGTGATCACGCCGGAAGAAGCGATCCGCCAGTCGGCACGCGTGCTGGTCGACCAGCTGAACGTGTTCGCCGCGCTGGAAGGCACGGAAGCCACCGCCGAAGCACCGTCGCGTGCTCCGCTGGTCGATCCGATCCTGCTGCGCCCGGTGGACGACCTGGAACTGACGGTTCGCTCCGCGAACTGCCTGAAGGCCGAGAACATCTACTACATCGGCGACCTGATCCAGCGTTCGGAAAACGAGCTGCTGAAGACGCCGAACCTGGGCCGCAAGTCGCTGAACGAGATCAAGGAAGTGCTGGCATCGCGCGGCCTGACCCTCGGCATGAAGCTGGAAAACTGGCCACCTGCCGGTCTCGAGAAATAAATCGTCGTACCCGTCCGGCGCATGTCGCGCCGGACGTTTTAACCTTAATTACCGACCCGCGCCGGGCCTATCAAGTGCCTGGCGATCGAAGAGTCCGGATTTAAACACCTAGAAAGGAAGTACCATGCGTCACCGTCACGGCCTCCGTAAACTGAACCGTACCTCGTCCCACCGTCTGGCAATGCTGCGCAACATGACCGTTTCGCTGCTGCGCCACGAAGCGATCAAGACCACCGTGCCGAAAGCCAAGGAACTGCGTCGCGTCGTCGAGCCGATCCTGACCCTGGGCAAGACCGACACGCTGGCCAACAAGCGCCTGGCATTCGCTCGCCTGCGCGACCGCGAAATCGTCCAGAAGCTGTTCGCTGAACTGGGCCCGCGCTACGCTGCCCGCAACGGCGGCTACCTGCGCATCCTGAAGATGGGCTTCCGCGTCGGCGACAACGCTCCGATGGCTTACGTCGAACTGCTGGACCGTCCGGAACCAAGCGACATCGAAGCAGCACCGACCGCTGAAGAGTAATCTTCGCGCAGTCATGAAAAAGCCGGGCTTGCCCGGCTTTTTTTATCCCCGTCGCATTGTTCGCGCATTCGGGATACCATCTCGGGGTTCTCTCCCGCCGAGTTGCCGCATGTCTCTCCTTTTTCGCCTGTCTCTCCTTTCCCGCCTGTTTCTCCTGTTCGTATCGTTCCTGTCGCTGCTGTCGCCGGCGCGCGCCGAGGAGGACTTCCTGCCCCCGAACGTGGCATTCCAGTTCTCCGCGCGCATGGCCGATGCGACGACGATCGAAGCCACCTGGCAGATCGCCGAGGGCTACTACATGTACCGCGAGCAGTTCAGGTTCCGGGCGGCGGGTGCGCAGCTTGGCGTGCCGCGGATCCCGCCTGGCAAGGTGAAGTTCGACGAGACCTTCGACAAGGAGGTGGAAACCTACCGCCATCGCGTGGCAATCCGGATTCCCGTCGACGCGGCCGGTGCATTCACGCTGACGGCGACCGGCCAGGGCTGTTCCGACAAGGGGCTGTGTTATTCGCCGCAGGATGCGACCGCACGGCTGTCGCCGGCCGGCGGTACGGCGGCGCCCGCCGGAGCGTTCGGCTTGTCGGCGATGAGCCGCCCGGGCGCCGCCATGATGGAGGTGCCCATCGCAACCCTGCCGGCCGGCGCGGAAGCCGGCACACCAAGCGCAGCAGCGGATCAAGGCGCAGCCGCAGCCGCTGGAGGCGCGGCGCCCGCCGCTCAAAGCGAGCTTGGCCGAATCGAAGGCGCCTTGCGGGGCGGCCAGTTGGCGGTCATCGTGCCGCTGTTCCTGCTGCTCGGGCTCGGCCTGGCATTCACCCCCTGCGTGCTGCCGATGGTGCCGATCCTGTCGTCGATCGTCGTCGGCGAAGGTGGCCGGCCGGGCCGGGGGCGCGGCCTGGCCTTGTCGCTGAGTTATTCGCTGGGCATGGCGATCGTCTACACCGCGCTGGGTGTTGCCGCCGGCCTGGCGGGCGAAGGCCTGGCCGCCGCGTTGCAGAATCCCTGGGTACTCGGCGCCTTCGGGGTGCTGATGGTGCTGCTCGCACTGTCGATGTTCGGCGTGTACGAACTGCAGGTGCCGGCTGCGCTGCAGACCCGTCTCGCCGCCGCATCCGGTCGCCGGCCGGGCGGCAAACTGGCCGGTGTGTTCGCGATGGGGGCGATCTCGGCCCTCATCGTCGGCCCCTGCGTTGCCGCGCCGCTGGCCGGTGCGCTCGTCTATATCAGCCAGACCCGCGACGTCATCACCGGCGGCACGGCGTTGTTTTCCATGGCGGCCGGCATGAGCGTGCCATTGATCCTGGTCGGCATATCGGCCAACGCGCTGCTGCCGAAAGCCGGCCCATGGATGGATGCGGTCAAGCGATTCTTCGGCGTATTGTTGCTGGCAATGGCATGGTGGCTGGTATCGCCGGTATTGCCGGGTGCCGTGCAAATGGCCGGGTGGACAGTGCTGGGCATCGCCTACGGTATTTATTTGTTGCGGCAGCATAAACGCTGGCCGGCGCAAACCATTGCCGCGTTATTCATCGGCTTCGGTATTGTCCAGATGGTCGGTGTCGCTACTGGAGCGCGCGATCCGTTTGCACCGCTGGCCTCCCTGCGCGATGGCGCCGTCGATGAGCTGCCATTCCGGCGAATCGGCAGCGTGGCCGAACTCGACCGCGTGCTGGAAAATACCGGCGGTAAAACCGTGATGCTGGATTTTTATGCCGACTGGTGCGTCGCCTGCAAGGAAATGGAAAAACTGACGTTTATCGATCCGGCGGTCCGCAAGGCATTGGAAAACACCCTATGGCTGCAGGTCGATGTTACCGCCAATAACGAGGACGACAAGGCGTTGCTGAAACGGTTCAATTTATTCGGGCCGCCGGGCATTATTTTCTTCGATGCCCGCGGCGACGAAATTGCCGATAGCCGGGTGATCGGCTTCCAGGATGCGAGTGCTTTCCTGGGATCGTTAAGCAGGCTGAAATAAGGTTGTGACAAACCCAGTAAAGCGCCCGTGTGGCGCTTTTTTTTCGACCCGGCTCCCAAGCAAGCAGCGCGTACGGACACTGACAGCGCCGGCGCACCAGGATACAGCGTGATCAAGCCAGAATCTGGCATGGGAAAGAGAGAAAAATAGGGCGACCCCGTCGCCCCGATGTCGAATCGCCGGTCAGCCGTGGCGACGATGGTGTCCCTTGCGCTTGCCGTGCGCGGAATGCTGGTCGAATACCTTCTGCTGTTCCGGCGTCAGCGCCGCATAGAAAGTCTTCATTGCTTCCAGTCGCGTTTCCTGGTGTGCCACGCGTGCCTTGGAAAACTCAAGCCGCTTTTCCGCACGCTGTGTCGCATTCAATTCCTTGTACGATACCCGGTCCACCCGGCCGATAGCCTGTTGTGGTTTGATGGCGGAAATATATGCATTCCAGGCCGATTCCTGAGTGGCAGTAATTTTCAGGGCGTCATGCAGTTTTTGCTGACGCTGTTCAATGCGCTCGGCACGTTTTGCCGGATCGAACTTGGTTTCCGCATAAGTACGATGTTGCGCGGTTTCCTGGGGCGGCGCGGCGATTGCAGCGGAGCCGATAGTGAGCATGGTCATGCCGACGATAATGCTCTTATGCAGGATGTTCATTTTTAAATCCTTTAGTGAGTAATTGATTGTGCCTGGTTCCCATGAAGCACTGCACGGAAAACAGTTTCTCAACGCAGTGTTTCCATGAAGTGTCGCGGGCGCCGCTTTTTGTATCCGTTTGTTTCCCTGCCGAAGTCAAACCAGTGCGGCCGCGCATATACAAGACGATACAAACCGCCGTTGGTCTTCGCCTGCCGAAGTGGCGATAATTGGAGGATGGAACCAACATCGAGCATTTTGATCGTCGACGACGATCGCGAAATTCGTACACTGCTGGCGGATTACCTGGAGTCCAACGGCTACCGTACCCATGGCGCGGCGGACGGCACCGCCATGTGGAAACTGCTGGACGAAACCAAGCCCGACCTGATCGTGCTGGACCTGAACATGCCGGGCGAGGACGGCCTCACGCTGTGCCGCAAGCTGCGCGCCCATTCGAACCTGCCGGTGATCATGCTGACCGCGCGCAGCGAACCGCTGGACCGCATTCTCGGCCTCGAGATGGGCGCCGACGACTACCTGCCGAAGCCTTTCGAACCGCGCGAACTGCTGGCGCGCATCCGCAGCGTGCTGCGCCGCAGTAACTCGATGCCGTCCGGCGGCATGGACAAGGCATCGCAGATCCGCTTCTCGAACTGGACGCTGGACCTCACCGCACGTCACCTGCTCAATCCCGATGGCGTGGTGATCATGCTGTCCGGCGCCGAGTTCCGCCTGCTGAAAGTTTTCCTCGAGCATCCGAACCGCGTGCTGAACCGCGACCAGCTGCTGAACCTGACGCAGGGCCGCGATGCCGATCCGTTCGACCGCTCGATCGACATCCAGATCAGCCGCCTGCGGCAGAAGCTGGGCGAAGATGCGCGGGTGCCGCAGATCATCAAGACCGTCCGCAACGGCGGCTATGTGCTGGCCGGTGCCGTCGCGGTCGAGCCGCGCGCGTGAACAACTTGCACGCCCGGATGGCCATGCGTGAGATGAGCTGAAGTGAGCACGCTGAAAAATTTCGTCAATTCGATGACCGGGCGGGTTTTCCTCGCGCTCATGGTCGGCATCGTTGCCTCGGCCGCGCTCACGCAGTGGCTGGCCATCAATGAACGCCAGCGCACGCTGGAACGTTATCGCACATTCCACTCGCTGGAGCGGGCCGAGCAGATCATCGAAACCACCGACGTGGTGCGCCCGGAATCGCGCGCGCAGTACCTGGCGGTCTCCAGCAAGAGCAGCATGCGGCTGGAAATCGCCACCGACAACGATCTCACGCTGCACCCTGCAACGGAATTTTCCACCGCGCTGGCGCAGCGGCTGCCGCGCGATTTCCAGGTGATCCCGATCGCGGAAAGGCCGCCGCAATGCGACCAGCGCACCAGCACGATGACGCTGTTCGGACCCGGCCCCTGGCGCGGCACGTGCGAGTCCGTCAAGGTCGTGATGACGGACGGGCAAGTGCTGAAGCTCTCGGTGCTGCCGCCGCGCGGCACGATTCCCACCGGCCACAATGAGTACGCCGTCTTCGTGCCGTTCCTGCTGTGCATCGCCGTGCTGGCCTACTTCGTCACGCGGATGGCGGTGCGCCCGGTCAAACAGCTGGCCCAGGCGGCCAAGGACCTGGGCAACGACATCAACAAGCCGCCGCTCGAACTGGCCGGGGCGGCGGAGATCCGGCAGGCAAGTGCGGCGTTCAACGCCATGCAGGGCCGCATTCGCCAGCACATCATCCAGCGTACCGAAATGCTGGCGGCGATCACGCACGACCTGCAAACGCCGCTGACGCGGATGCGCCTGCGGCTGGAGAAAGTCAGCGACGCGGACTTGCAGCACAAGCTGATCGGCGATTTGTCGGCCATGCAGCAGATGATCCGCGAAGGCCTCGACCTGGCGCGCAGCATGGACACCAACGGCACCATGCAGAAGCTGGACCTCGACTCGCTGCTCGACAGCGTATGCGCCGACGCCATCGACGCCGGCCAGGCCGTCGAGCTGAAAGGCAAGGCCGGCATGGCGCTGCTCGGCCGGCCGCTGGACGTGCAGCGCTGCCTCGTCAACCTGATCGACAACGCCGTCAAGTATGGCCAGAAGGCCCACGTGACGGTCGAACGGCTGGCCGGCGCGGCCCGCATCCGTATCCGCGACGAAGGCCCCGGTATTCCGCAAGACCAGATCGGGCGCGTATTCGAACCGTTCTACCGGGTGGAAACCTCGCGCTCTCGCGAATCCGGCGGCACCGGCCTGGGGCTGACGATCGCCCGCAACATCGCCGAACAACACGGCGCCACGCTGAGCCTGGCCAACGGCGATGCCGGCGGGCTGGAAGCCGTGCTGACCTTGCCCGAGTTCTATGCGGGTAAATAAGGAACGCCAGTGAGGCAGGTCTACGCGGCCGCAGGCGGGCCCGCCACGTAACAGGCCGGTAGCAGTTCGATGCGACAATGTCCGGTTAGTTCCGCAAGGAAATAAATCCATCATCTTCAAGCAGCAAATACAAAAAATGAAAAAATCCACTTTGGGAGTACTGGTTGCTGCCGCCGTCGCCGTTGGAGCCGGCGCCTGGCATTTCACGCGCGCACCGGAAGAAACGCAGCATGCCGCCGCAGGCAAGGGCCAGGAGAAAGGGCAGGGGCCGACCACCGTCAACGTGGTGGCGCCGAAGCGGCAGGACGTGCCCGTCATGCTGCAGGCGAACGGCACCGTGAGCCCGATCAGCACGGTCGACCTGCATCCGCAGACCACCAGCACGATCGTCAAGGTGCACGTGAAGGAGGGCGATTTCGTCAAGGAAGGCCAGCTGATGTTCTCGCTGGACAGCCGCAGCGAATCGGCCAATCTGCAGAAGGCCCAGGCCGAGGTGGCGCGCGACCGCGCCAACCTGGCCGACCTCGAGCGGCAGTACCAGCGCAGCATGGAACTGCTGGGCCAGAAGTTCATTGCCCAGGGCGCCGTCGATACGCTGAAGAGCCAGGTCGATGCCGCCCGTGCCGAGCTGGAAGCCAATATCGCCGCGGCCCGCGCGATCCAGGTGGGCCAGAGCTACACGACGATCCGCGCGCCGATGACGGGCCGGGTGGGCGGCATCAACGTCTACCCGGGCAGCCTGGTGCAGCTGTCCACGTCGCTGACGACGATCACCCAGCTCGACCCGATCAACGTCGCCTTCACGGTGCCGGAAACCAGCCTGGCCGCGCTGCTCGATGCGCAGCGGGCCGGCAAGGTGCCGGTGCAGGTATTCCACCGCGATTCAAAGACGCCGATCGAGGGCCATCTGTCGTTCATCGACAATACCGTCGACCCGCAGGCCGGCGTGATCCGCGTGAAGGCGCAGTTCGCCAACCGGGACACCCGGCTGTGGCCGGGCCAGTACGTCAACACCGAGGTCACCGTGCAGACGCTGCGCGATGCGCTGGTAGTGCCTCAGAACGCCATCATCACCAATACGCGCGGCACGTTCGTGTATACCGTGGGGCCGGACGGCACGGCCAGGGTCGCGAATGTCGAGCGGCTGCACGCCTTCGGGCTTGACGCCGCGGTGCGCGGCCTGGCGGGCAATGAACAAGTCATCGTCGAAGGCAAGCAGAACCTGCGCCCCGGCGGCAAGGTACGCGTCGCCGCGGCACGGGTGCCCGAAGCCCGGCTGGCCGAGCAGGGCAAGGCCAAGGGTGGCATCGAATGAATCTCTCCGAGCTCTCGATCCGGCGCCCCGTGATGGTGGTGCTGCTGTCGCTGTCGCTGATCCTGGCGGGCGTGCTGGCCTACCTCTATATCCCCGTTGCGGCGCTGCCCAGCTATAACACGCCGATCATCAACGTGTCGGCCGACCTGGCCGGCGCCAGCCCGGACACGATGGCGTCGTCCGTCGCGCTGCCGCTGGAAAAGCAGTTCTCCACGATTCCCGGCCTGTCGCTGATCACGTCGACCAGCACGCAGGGCAACACCTCGCTGACACTGGAATTCGATTCCAGCATCGACGTCAACGAAGCCGCCGTCGACGTGCAGGCCGCGCTGCTGCGCGCGCAGCGCCAGCTACCGCAAGAAATGACGGATCTGCCGTCGTACCGCAAGATCAATCCGGCCGATGCGCCGGTGCTGTTCATGGCGATGAATTCGCCATCGCTGTCGTTGTCCGAGCTGAACGACTATGCGGAAAACCTGATCGCGCCCAGCCTCTCCACCCTGCCGGGCGTGGCGCAGGTACGCGTCAATGGCCAGAAACGCTTCGCCGTGCGCGTGCGCGCGAAATCGGACCTGCTCAATGCGCGCGACCTGACCTTGGCCGAAGTGCAGGCGGCGATCCGCAGCGCCAACGCCAACACGCCGCTGGGCGTGCTCGACGGCCCCGACCAGACTCTGACGATCCAGGGCAATGCCCAGCTGATGAAGGCGGCCGATTACCGCGACCTGATCATCGCCACCCGCAACGGCGAGCCCGTAAGGCTCAAGGATGTGGCGATCGTCGAGGACAGCTTCCAGTCGATCAAGTCGGTCGGCAGCTACAACGGCGAGCGCTCGATCGTGCTGCTGGTGCAGCGCCAGCCGGATGCGAACACGGTGCAGGTGGTGGACAGCGTCAAGGCATTGCTGCCGCGCTTCCGCGCGCAGCTGCCGGAGTCGATCAGCATCAGTCTCGTCAACGACCGCTCGCTGTCGATCCGCGAAGCGATCCACGATGTCAATCTGACGCTGGCGCTGACCATCGTGCTGGTCGTGCTGGTGATCTTCCTGTTCCTGCGCCGCGCGGTGGCCACCGTGATCCCGGCCATCACGATGCCGATCTCGCTGCTGGGCGCACTGGCGCTGCTGTACGCGCTCGGCTACAGCCTCGACAATATCTCGCTGCTGGGCATCACGCTGGCCGTCGGCCTCGTCGTCGACGACGCCATCGTGGTGCTGGAAAACATCGTGCGGCACGTCGAGCACGGCAAGAAGCCGCTGCAGGCGGCGCTGGTCGGTTCGCGCGAGATGGGCTTCACCATCGTCTCGATCTCGATCTCGCTGGTGGCCGTGTTCATCCCGATCTTCTTCATGCCCGGCGTGATGGGGCTGATGTTCCGCGAATTCGCCGTCATCGTGGCGCTGGCCGTGCTGGTGTCGGCGCTGGTCTCGCTGACGCTGGTGCCGATGATGGCGGCGCGCTTCCTGCCGGCCGATTCCCATGAAGCCGCCGGCGACGACACCTTCCTCGGCCGTCATTTCGAACGCGGCTTCAACGCCGTGCTGAAGGGCTATGGCCGCACGCTGGACGCGGCGCTGCGCCACCGCTACATCGTGCTGGGCGTGGCCGTGGGCACCTTCGTGCTGACCGTGGTCATGTATGCAACGATGCCGAAGGGTTTCTTCCCGGAAGAAGACATCGGCCAGTTCCGCGTCAACACGGAAGCTTCGGAAGATATTTCAAGCACGGCGATGGTTGCCCTGCAGGACCGCGTGGCCGCCATCATCAAGGCCGATCCGGCCGTGGACAGCGTGGTGTCGTTTACCGATGGCGGCAACACCGGCCGCATGTTCGTGGTGCTGGTGCCGCGCGGCGAGCGCAAGGCAATGCCCGAGGTGCTGGAAGGCCTGCGCAAGAAGATGCGCGACGTGGCCGGCATCCAGGTGTACATGTCGCCGGTGCAGAACCTGCAGCTGGGCGGCCGCCCCAGCAAGAGCCGCTACCAGTACACGCTGCAGTCGGTCAGCCCGGATTCGCTGAATGACTGGTCCGAACGCTACCTGGAACGCATGCGCGCCGATCCGGATTTCCGCGACGTGACCAGCGACTCGCAGAACAAGGGCCTGCAGGCCACCCTGAACATCGACCGCGATAAGGCCAGCACGCTGGGCGTGGCGATCGGCGACCTGCGCACCGCGCTGTATCTCGCCTTCGGCGAACGGCAGGTATCGACGATCTATTCGTCCGCCGCCAGCTACTACGTGATCCTGGAAGCGGCCGACGAAGACCGCCGCTACGAGGATGCGCTGAACAAGGTCTCGGTGCGCAACGCGGCCGGGCAGTTGATCAAGCTGTCCAGCTTTGCCACGGTGCAGCGCACGGTCGGGCCCACCGCCGTCAACCACCAGGGCCAGCTGCAGGCGGTCACGGTGGCGTTCAACCTGGCGCCGGGCGTGCCGCTGGGCCGCGCCACGGCGAAGATCGATGCGATGGGCCAGGAATTCGGCCTGCCGCCGTCGATCATCACCAACTACGGCGGCGATGCGGCAGTGTTCGAGAAATCGCAGGGCAGCCAGGTGATCCTGATCGTGGCCGCGCTGGCCGTCATCTACGTGCTGCTGGGGGTGCTGTACGAAAGCTTCATCCACCCGCTGACGATCCTGGCCGGCCTGCCGTCCGCCGCGGTGGGCGCGCTGTTCACGCTGTGGCTGTTCGACATGGACCTAACGATGATCGCCATCATCGGCATCCTGATGCTGATCGGCATCGTGAAAAAGAACGCCATCATGATGATCGACTTCGCGTTGCAGGCGCAGCGTGAACAGGGCGTGGCCCCGGCGGCGGCGATCCGCGAAGCGTGCATCCTGCGCTTCCGCCCGATCATGATGACCACGCTGGCCGCCTTCATGGGCGCATTGCCGATCGCACTGGGCCTGGGCGCCGGCGCCGAACTGCGCCAGCCGCTGGGCCTGGCCGTGTGCGGCGGCCTGATCTTCTCGCAGGTGATCACACTGTACGTCACCCCGGTCATCTACCTGTTCCTCGACCGTTACAGCGGCAACGGCCCGATGAGCGACGCCGAACTGGCCGAGCCGCCGCCGGAACCGCAGAAGGTGGAGCTGAAAGCCGTCTCCTGAAAAATCCGGGTCAGACCCTGTTTTTGAGGAAAGTTACCTCAAAAATGGGGACGGACCCTGTTTTCCAGGCAATGGCGACCATTAGGATCGCCTGAAGGCCGCGTTTCCCGGTCCCAACTGGCTCACATGAAGCGGATACATACGGTAACATCCGTTAACTGCAAGCTCGCGTAAGCTTGCCCGACCAGGCCCGGCATTGCCGGTTTGCGCATAAAAAACGGTTAATCTTGCTCCAGCACAGCCATACCCACGGTCCCGACGAAGTCTGCCCCACCTGTGGCCAGGTCGTTCCGCCCGCCGGCCTCCCGCTCCGCTATGGCGACAACAAGCCGAACCGCACTGGCCTGGCCATTGCGATCGGCTTGCACGTCCTGATCCTGGCGCTGGCCTTGATGAATCCGCAAATGATCGTCAAGCTCAACCCGCCGTCGAAAGCCGGCGAGATGGTGTGGATCGCCCCTACGGCGCCCACCCCGACGCCGCCGAAGCCGCAGCCGAAGCCGACACCGGAAAAGCCGTCGCCGCAACAGCAACCGAAAGTAGCCCAGGCCAAGCCGCGTCCGACACCGCCACCGATCAAGCGCACCAATAACGACGCGATTACCGATCCGAACCGGCAGGAAACACCGCCGCCGCCGGTGAAGGCCGACATGACGCCGCCGCCGCCGGACGTGACCGACATGTCGCAGATGGTGGAAGCCGCCCGCCGCCGCCGCGGCGCCGTCGAAAGCCCCACCACGGAAAGCGCGGAGAGCGCCGATGCGAAAGCCAAGGCCCGTGCGGTCGCCAACATCATGGGGGCCCAGGGGCGCAACTCGGCCGGTGAGCGGGAGGATTCGGGCGGCATCTTCGACGTGCAAAACCAGACGTTCAACAGCGCCGACCTGAAATTCCGCGGCTGGAATACCAATTTCAAACGCCGCTGGCTGTCGCAGGTGAAGGTCGAGCTGGGCAGCGAGATCGACATCGAGAACGCCGTCGTCACGAAGATGATCGAGCTGATCCGCAAGGAAAAGCCGGGCGACTTCGAATGGGAATCGCACCGGCTGGGCCGCGTCGTGAAGATGAGCGCCCGGAAGGAAGACGAGGCCGAATTGCGCGCCTTCCTGCTGCGTGAAATGTATCCCCGCTATATCCGCCCGGCGGGGCGCTAGCAAGCCATCAGGCCCGCTGCGGGGAGCGTTCCAGCGCTTCCCCGATCCAGTACAGCAGGGCCGCGGCCGGCATCGCCATGCCGGCCAGCAGCGCGGCATGCCAGCCGTAATGGGCGTACACCCAGCCGCCCAGCGCGGAGCCTACGGCCCCGCCGGCAAAGAACACGGCAAAGTACAGGCCGTTCAGGCGGCTGCGCACTTCGGCGCCCAGCGTGAAGATGGCGCGCTGGCCCAGCACCAGGTTGGCGGCCACGCCCATGTCCAGCACGATCGAGGCGATCACGAGAATGGCAAGCGCCACGTCGCGTGAACCCGGCACCAGCAAGGGCAGGGCGAACCCGACGATGCCCAATCCCAGCGCGGCGGCTGTTGCCATCAGGCTGTGGCCCGCATCGGCCAGCTTGCCCGCGATCGGCGATGCGATCGCCCCCGCCATGCCGACCAGCGCGAAGATCGCGATGCCGGTCTGCGACAGGCCGAACATCGGCCCGGCCAGCGCCAGCGGCACCACGGTCCAGAACAGGCTGAACGAGCCGAACAGGCCGGCATGGTAGGCGGCGCGGCGGCGCAGGACGGGCGTGGTCCTGAACAGCGTCCACAGCGAGCCGATCAGCTTTGCATACGACGTGCGCGACTGCGGCACCCGCTGCGGCAACTTCACGCGCAACAAGAGCGCCAGCAGCGCGATGAGCACGGCCGCGCCGGCAAAGACCACGTGCCAGTTGGTATGGTCGGCGATCAGGCTGGCCACCGGCCGCGCCAGCATGATCCCCAGCAGCAGCCCGCTGACGACCTTGCCCACCGTGTGCCCGCGCTTCGATTCATGCGACAGGTGGGCCGCGAACGGCACCAGGATCTGTGCCGCCACGGAGCCGAGCCCGATCGCCAGTGCCGCGGCCAGGAAGACCGACGCGCTGGTGGCGAATGCGGCAACGGCCAGGGCGGCGGCCGTGGCGGCCAGCGCGGTCACGACCAGCCGGCGGTTTTCCAGCAGGTCGCCCAGCGGCACGATGAAGAGCAGCCCCAGCGTATAGCCGACCTGCGTCAGCGTGACGATCAGTCCGGCCGCACCCGCCGACAGCCCGGTGGCCGCCGCGATCGGTCCCACCAGCGTTTGCGCGTAATACAGGTTGGCGACGATCAGTCCGGCCGCTGCCGCCAGCAGCAGCACCATCGAGGGTGCGATATGTTCATGCGGTTCTTGATGCGATGTCATGGTTTTCCCCATGTGAGTGGATCGGACCAGTCTACGGAGCGGTCGATGGCCTGTGATCCGCCATCGGACGCGCCGGGAACCGGCTGGATTGGATGGGGAAAGTGTACGCAGCGAAAGGGAGAAGATAATCCACCAATAATCGTCCTATACTTTTCGCTTCATGTGAACAATAGGCGCCACCATGGACAAACTTCGCGCAATGCAGGTCTTCGTGCGGATCGTCGAAGCAAACAGTTTTACCAGGGCCGCCGAAACGCTGGGCCTGCCGCGCGCGGCGCTGACCGCCACGATCAAGAACCTGGAAGCCTATCTCGGCACCACGCTGCTGCAGCGGACCACGCGGCGCCTGGCGCTGACACCGGAGGGCGCCGGCTACCACGCCCAGTGCGTGCAGATCCTCGATGCGGTGGCGGCTGCCGAACAGGCATTCCGGGCCGGCGCTGCCACGCCGCGGGGTACGCTGCGGGTCGACCTGCCGGATGCCGTCGGGCGCCACGTGATCCTGCCGCACATTGCCGGCTTTGCCGATGCCTGGCCGGAGCTGGCGCTGACGCTCAGCTTTTCCGACCGTCTCGTCGACCTCGTGCAGGAAGGCATCGACTGCGCACTGCGCGTCGGCGACCTGCAGGACTCTTCCCTGGTAGGGCGGCAGGTCGGCAGCATGCGCTTCGTGACGTGCGCCGCGCCCGCGTATCTCGCGCAGCACGGCACGCCCCGCGCGATCGACGACCTGCGCAGCCACCAGGGCATCGTGCACTTTTCCGGCCGCACGGGCCGGCCGTTCGAGTGGGACTTCATGGTCGACGGCCAGGCGGTCAAGGCACAGGTACCGGGCCGCATCGCGGTCAACAACGCCGATGCCAACGTCACCTGCGCGCTGCAGGGCCTCGGCATCACGCAGGCGGCCCGCTACCAGGTGGGCGGCTACCTCGAGCGGGGCGAACTGGTGGAATTGCTGGCCGATACGCCGCCGGCACCGATGCCGGTCTCGCTGCTGTATCCGCGCGGGCGGATGGCGGCGCCGAAGTTGCGCGTGTTCGCCGAGTGGATCACGGAAAGACTGGCCGCGGAGCCCGACCTGCGGCTGGCGCCGGCCTCCGTCCCATGAATGCAGGATGTGTTGCTAAAAACTTGGGGACAAAAACTTGGGGACTGTCCCGGTGTTGTTTTGCGACCAGCTGAACAATAAAAAAGCGGGCCGGAGGCCCGCTTGATCGGTGGCAGAGCGTCGGGTTACCGGGCCTTCAGCTTGCGCGCGATGTCCAGCGCGAAGTAGGTCAGTACGCCATCGGCGCCGGCGCGCTTGAAGGCCAGCATCGATTCCATCATCACCTTGTCATGGTCGAGCCAGCCGTTCTGCGCGGCGGCCTTGATCATCGCGTACTCGCCGCTGACCTGGTAGGCGAACGTCGGTACCTTGAACTCGTCCTTCACGCGGCGCACGATGTCCAGGTACGGCATGCCGGGTTTGACCATCACCATGTCCGCGCCTTCCTGCAGGTCGCCGGCCACTTCGCGCAGCGCTTCGTCGCTGTTGGCGGGGTCCATCTGGTACTGGTTCTTGTCGCCCTTGCCGAGGTTTTTCGCGGAACCGACGGCATCGCGGAACGGGCCGTAGAACGCCGAGGCATACTTGGCCGAGTAGGCCATGATGCGCGTATGAATGTGGTCCTTGCCTTCGAGCGCGTGGCGGATCGCGCCGATGCGGCCATCCATCATGTCCGACGGTGCCACGACATCCACGCCGGCTTCAGCCTGCGTCAGTGCCTGGCGCACCAGCATGTCGGTGGTGATGTCGTTGATCACGTAGCCGGCGTCGTCGATCAGGCCGTCCTGGCCGTGGCTCGTGTACGGATCGAGCGCCACGTCGGTGAGGATGCCCAGCTCGGGGAAATTCTTCTTCAGTTCGCGCACCGCGCGCGGCACCAGGCCTGCCGGATTGGTGGCCTCGATGCCGTCCGGCGTCTTCAGCGACGTGTCGATGACAGGAAACAGCGCCAGCACCGGAATGCCCAGCGACACGCACTCTTCGGCCACCTTCAGCAGCAGGTCGACCGATACCCGCTCCACGCCCGGCATCGACAGCACCGGCTCGCGCACGTTGCTGCCTTCGAGGATGAAGACCGGATAGATCAGGTCCGCCGCGGTGACGACGTTTTCGCGCATCAGCGCGCGGGAGAACGGATCGCGGCGCATGCGGCGCATGCGCATGGCGGGGAACTGGGCGGAGAAGTGGGAGCTGTGCATCGCTAAAGATTCCTTATTCGGGGTCGGACTCGGGGTCGGACTCAGGTTCGGGCGCGGGGGGATCGATGTTCAGCCCGACCAGCTCCTCGATCTTCGCGGTCGCCTCGTCGATGCCGACGCGCTTGAGCGCGGAGAACAGCTGCACGGTGAACGGGAATCCTTCGCCTTCCTCGTCGACATAACTGTCGAGCTTGGCCTGCGCCTGCCGCAGCGTGTTCACCGCTTCGCTGCGGGTCAGCTTGTCGGACTTGGTCAGGATGCAGTGGATCGGCTTGCCGGTCGGGGCGAACCATTCGAGCATCTGGATGTCCAGGTCGGTAAACGGGCGGCGGGCATCCATCATCAGCACCAGCGCGGCGAGCTGGTCGCGGCGCTGCACGTAGTCGCCCAGCAGGCGCTGCCAGTGCAGCTTGGCGTCGCCCGACACTTCCGCGTAGCCGTAGCCAGGCAAGTCGGCGATCAGGCAGCGCACCTCGTCCATGTTGGTGGGGTCGTGCCGGTGCATCGCCACGTGCGCGCCGCCCACGCTGAAGAAGTTGATGTGCTGGGTGCGGCCCGGCGTCTTCGACGCGAACGCCAGCCCCTTCTGGTTGCACAGGATATTGATGGCGGTCGATTTACCCGCGTTGGAACGGCCGGCGAAGGCGATCTCGGGCACCGTGGTACGGGGCAGGTCGCGCAGGTGGTTGACGGTCGTGAAGAAGCGGGCTTGCCAGAGCTTGGACATGAAGAATTGCTACGAGAACAGGCAGTCGTGCCGGGAAGCTATTGTACAATAAGGAGTTACGGCCCGCTTCCGGGTGTGCCGGAGCACTCGAACATTGCGACATTTTTTTGACTCGTTTCCTTGACTCGTTTCCTTAAGCTGGCTAAATGAGGTGCTGAATGAATCGTAGGTATTCACCAGTAGTACGCTCGATGTTCCTGGCAATGATGGCGGTCTTCGCGGGGACGGCCAGCGCCGCGACTCCGCAGGCGCCGAAAGTGGATCCGGCCAAGGGCGCCACGCTCTATGCCGACGGCGATCCCGCCCGCGGCCTGCCTTCCTGTCTGTCCTGCCACGGCGCCGCCGGCAATTCCACGATCGTCGCCAATCCCAAGCTGGCCGGCCAGCCCGAGGGCTACCTGTACAAGCAGCTGGTGGATTTCACGAAGCCCGAGCGCGCGCAGCCGATCATGACGACGTACGCGAAGATGCTGACGGACGAGGAAAAGAAGAACATTTCCGCCTACCTGGCCGCGCAGTCGCAGAAACCGGGCGCGGCGAAGGTCCGCGAGTCGATCGAACTGGGCAAGAAAATCTATCGCGGCGGCCTGGCCGAGAAAGCCGTGCCGGCCTGCGCCAGCTGCCACGGCCCCGCCGGTGCCGGCAATCCGTCCAAATACCCGCGCATCGGCGGCCAGCACCAGGATTACACGATCGCCCAGCTGGGTCTGTTCAAGGGCCATGGCCGCAAGAACAGTGCCGAGATGACGACGATCGCGCAGCGCATGTCCGACGACGAAATCAAGGCCGTGGCCGATTACGTGGCCGGACTGAAATGAGCGGGTGCCTGGCTTGACCGCCGGCGCACGCGCGGCTGACAGGCAGGAACCACGAAAAAAGGCGGCTACCTCGACGGTGCCGCCATTTTTTTTGTTACTATGCCAGTCAAAATTGTATACAAAAAGCCGGGTTTTACATGAGCACAGCAACATGAGCACCACCGCATGAGCACCACCTCCACCACGGGCATCCGTCTCAACACCCGCCGCCAGGCGTTCAACGAAGCGGTCGAACTGCTGTCCTCGATGCGGTTCGCGATCGCGCTGCTGGTGATGATCGCGATTTCCGCCATCATCGGCACGATCATGCAGCAGAACCAGCCGATGCCGAACTACGTAAACCAGTTCGGGCCGTTCTGGTTCGAGGTCTTCGGCAGGCTGGGGTTGTACGCGGTGTATTCCGCCTGGTGGTTCCTCGTGATGATGGGCATCCTCGTCGTGTCCACGTCGCTGTGCATCGTGCGCAATGCGCCGAAGATGGTGAAGGACATGCGCAGCTGGCGCGAGAACGTGCGCGAACAGTCGCTGCGCAACTTCCACCACAAGGCCGAATGGCAGTCGCCCCTGCAAGCGGACGCGCTGGCCGGCCAGATGGCGCAGCGCCTCGTCCACGCGGGTTACCAGGCCAAGGTGGTGGAGAAGGAGGGCGGCCTGCTGGTGGCGGCCAAGCGCGGCGCCGCCAACAAGTTCGGCTACATCTTCGCGCACAGCGCGATCGTCATCATCTGCGTGGGCGGCCTGCTCGATTCGGACATACCGATCCGCGTGCAGGAATGGGCGCTGGGCAAGACGCCATTCACCGGCGACGGCCTGATCGCGGCCATTCCCGAACAGCACCGCCTGGGCGTATCGAACCCCACGTTCCGCGGCAATACCGTGATTCCGGAAGGGCAGGCCAGCAGCTCGGCCGTGCTGTCGCGGCCGGACGGCGTGCTGATCCAGGACCTGCCGTTTACCATCCAGCTGAAGAAGTTCACGATCGATTTCTACAGTACCGGCATGCCGAAGCTGTTTGCCAGCGATGTCGTGGTGCGCGACAACGCCACCGGTGAAACGCAAACCGCCACGATCGAAGTCAACAAGCCGTTCATCTGGAAGGGGCTGGCCGTGTACCAGGCCAGCTTCGAGGATGGCGGCAGCAAGCTGAAGCTGACGGGCTTCCCGATGCAGGGCACGAAGGGCAGCCAGTTCGCGCTCGACGGCATCGTCGGCAATACCACGAAGCTGGACGACGCGCACACGATTGAATGGACCGATTTCCGCCCGTTCAACGTGGAAAACACGGCGAACCAGGACGTGCGCGACGTGAAGCAGGGCGAGAAGCTGGGCAATGCCTTTGCCCGGGGCCTCGACAAGCACCTGGGCTCGGCGGCCAAGAACGCCAACAACAAGGATCTGCAGAACGTCGGCCCCAGCATGCAGTACAAAGTGCGCGACAGCACCGGCCAGGCGCGCGAATACCAGAACTACATGCAGCCGGTCACGCTGGAAGGCGTGCCGATGTACCTGTCCGGCGTGCGCGCCAGCCCCGGCGATCCGTTCAGCTACCTGCGCATTCCCGCCGACGACGAGCACAGCGTGCGCGACTGGATGCGCCTGCGCGCCGCGCTGCACGATCCGGCGCTGCGCGAGCGGGCCGCGAATTCGTATGCGGCGCGCATGTCGCCGGCAAGCGGCAAAAGCGCTGGCGGCAACAGTGATGCGGTGCAGGCGCAGCTGGCGCTGTCGGCCCTGAAAAGCCTGGAAATCTTCGCCGGCGACAAGGAAGCGGGCGGCTACATGTCGGTCAGCCGCTTCCTGGAGAAAGTGCCACAGGCGGAGCAGGAAAAGGCTGCCGACATCTTCATGAAGATCCTCAACGGCACGTTGTGGGAGCTGTGGAACGTGGCGCGCGAGCGCGACGGCCTGGCCGCCATCGTGCCGGACGAAGCGCATGCGCGCTGGCTGCAACTGGCGATGAACGGCCTGTCCGACAGCTTCTTCTACGGCGCACCGGTGTACCTGCAGCTCGACGAATTCGAGCAGGTCAAGGCTTCGGTGTTCCAGGTCACGCGCTCGCCCGGCAAATCGGTGGTCTACCTGGGCTGCCTGTTCCTCGTGCTGGGCGTGTTCGCGATGTTCTACATCCGCGAGCGGCGGCTGTGGATCTGGATCCGTGGCGAGGATGACGGCGCGCATGCGCTGATGGCAATGAGCACGCAGCGCCGCACGCTCGATTTCGACCGCGAATTCGACGAACTGAAGCAAAAGCTGCCGCTGAAGGCGTAAGCTGGCGGGATGTGCCGAAACCAGCCGGAACAAGCCGAAAGAACGCTGCAGACATACAAGCAGGAGACCATGATGGACATTACGCAACACCAACCCTACGCGGCCACCCCCGGCTATTTCCGCCGGCTGTCGGCCTTCGACTGGCTGTTCGGCCTGGCACTGCTGGCCGGCGCGCTGTTCGGCCTGAACCGCTACGGTGCCTACATGGACGTCTACGAAAAGGCGATCCTGCTGCTGTCGGTGCCCACGTTCGCGGCGCTGGGCTGGCACTGGAAGCCGCTGCGCGGGCTGATGCTGGCGATGACGGTGCTGGCGCTGGGCGCGATCGCCATGTATGGCGGCGACCTGGCATCGGGCGAGAAACGCTTCTGGCTGCGCTACATGCTGTCGAGCCAGTCCGCGATCCTGTGGATGAGCGTGTTCTTCTTCCTGTCCACGCTGTTCTACTGGATCGGGCTGGTGGCCCGTTCCGCCGCCGGCGGCGCGATCGGCGCCCGGCTGTGCTGGGGCGGCCTGCTGCTGGGCTGGACCGCGATGATGGTGCGCTGGTACGAGTCCTACCTGATCGGGCCCGACGTCGGCCATATTCCCATCTCGAACCTGTACGAAGTGTTCATCCTGTTCTGCCTGATCACGGCGATGTTCCACCTGTACTACGAGGGACGCTACGCTACCCGCCAGCTGGGCCCGTTCGTGATGCTGATCGTCTCGGCGGCGGTGGGCTTCCTGCTGTGGTACACCGTCACGCGCGATGCGCACGAGATCCAGCCGCTGGTGCCGGCGCTGCAGAGCTGGTGGATGAAGATCCACGTGCCGGCCAACTTCATCGGCTACGGCACGTTCGCCCTGGCGGCCATGCTGGGCTGGGCGTTCCTGCTGAAGTACGAACGGCCGCGCACCATGTGGATCTGGCTGGTGGCCGTGCCGCTGGGGTTCATCGCCATCATCAACCTGGTTGCCTTCGTTACCGGCGCCAGCGAGGCGATCCGCAATTCGACGGTGGGCACCAGCAAATTCATCCTCGGCCTCGTCGTGCTGTTCGCCGTGACGAACCTGCTGCGCAACCGGCTGGCGGAACGCATTCCCGATGCCGAAGTGCTGGAAGACATCATGTACAAGTCGATTTCGGCCGGCTTCGCCTTTTTCACGATCGCCACGATCCTGGGCGCGCTGTGGGCCGCCGAGGCATGGGGCGGCTACTGGTCGTGGGACCCGAAGGAAACCTGGGCGCTGATCGTGTGGCTGAACTATGCGGCATGGCTGCACATGCGGCTGATGTCCGGCCTGCGCGGCCGCGTGGGGGCCTGGTGGGCGCTCGTCGGCCTGGTGGTCACCACGTTCGCCTTCATGGGTGTCAACATGTTCCTGTCGGGCCTGCATTCCTACGGCGAGCTGTAATCACGCGAGCTGTAATGACGCCAGCTGAAATACTGTTTTAATGCTGTCCTAAACGAATGGTTTCCGGGTTTGGTGTAAGGTCGCAGTAACGTATCCTTATAAATTACCGCCCGGAGCCATCATGCTGATCAAACGGTCCCCCAACGGCATCGACCTGCCGTTTTCCTCGGAAATCACGCCGCGCCACGTGTTCGAAGCGCGGCGCGATTTCATCCGGCAGATCGCCGCGGGCACGATCGCCAGCGGCGCACTGATCGACATGCTGACGCGCGAAGCCTTCGCCCAGGGTACCAGCCAGAAACTGGCGGCAAAGCTCAATCCCTCGTATTCCGCGCTGGACAAGCAAACCCCGCGCAAGGATGCGACCAGCTACAACAATTTCTACGAATTCGGCACCGACAAGAGCGACCCGGCCGAGAATGCCGGCACCCTGCGCACGCGGCCCTGGACGGTGGCCATCGAAGGCGAAGTGAAGAAGCCGATGACGCTCGACATCGACTCGCTGCTGAAGCTGGCGCCGCTGGAAGAACGCGTGTACCGGCTGCGCTGCGTGGAAGGGTGGTCGATGGTGATCCCGTGGGTGGGCTATTCGTTCTCGGAGATCATCAAGCGCGTGGAACCCACCGGCAACGCGAAATACGTGGAATTCGTCACGCTGGCGGACCGCCAGCAGATGCCCGGCATCCGCAGCCGCGTGCTGGACTGGCCTTACGTGGAAGGTTTGCGCATCGACGAGGCGAACCATCCGCTCACGCTGCTCACGCTGGGCATGTATGGCGAAGTGCTGCCGAACCAGAACGGCGCCCCGGTGCGCATCGTGGTGCCGTGGAAATATGGCTTCAAGTCGGCCAAGTCGATCGTCAAGATCCGTTTTACGCGCGACATGCCGCGTACCGCATGGAACAAGTCAGCCCCGTCGGAATACGGCTTCTACTCGAACGTGAATCCCGACGTGGATCACCCGCGCTGGTCGCAGGCTTCCGAACGGCGCATCGGCGAGGATTCGTTCCTGTCGCGCAAGCGCAAGACGCTGCCGTTCAACGGCTACAACGACGTGGCGTCGTTATACACCGGCATGGACCTGAAAAAATGGTTCTGACGGGGAGGCCGTGATGCAGCCCAACGCCCGACAACTCACGGGAATCAAGGCGCTGGTGCACGTGCTGGCGCTGGTGCCGCTCGCCCGGCTGGTGTATCTCGTCTTTACCGACGCGCTGGTCGAGCCGCTGCAATACATCACCCATTCGACGGGCGACTGGACGCTGTACTTCCTGTGCATCACGCTGGCGGTGACGCCGCTGCGGCGCCTGTCGACATGGAACTGGCTGCTGAAGCTGCGGCGCATGCTCGGGCTGTACGCCTTCTTCTACGGCCTGCTGCACTTCATCACCTTCCTCTGGTTCGACCATTTCTTCGACGTGGCGGCCATGCTGAAGGACGTGGCGAAGCGGCCGTTCATCCTGGTCGGCTTCATCGCCTTCGTGCTGCTGATTCCGCTCGCCGCGACGAGCACCAATGCCATGGTGAAGCGGCTGGGCGGCAAGAAGTGGCTGTGGCTGCACCGGCTGGTCTATGCGATCGTGCCGCTGGGCGTGCTGCACTACTGGTGGATGAAGGCCGCCAAGAACGACCTGGCGCAGCCGCTGCTGTTCGCCTGCATCGTTGCCGCGCTGCTGCTGATGCGGGTGTGGTGGGCGCGGCAGAAAAGCAAAGCGCCGGCTCGCGCCAGCGCCTGAATGTTGCTCGAAAAATAGGACGAAAAAATGGGGACGGACCCTGTTTTACAGGAAATTTCCTGTAAAACAGGGTCCGTCCCTAATTTTGGAGCAGCATTGCCTGAGGTCTCGAAAGTTTCCTCAATTTTTCAGCGGATCACCGATTCCAGCGCGAACAGTTCTTCCGGGGTCTCGCGCCGGCGCACCAGGTGCACCTGGCCGCCGTCGACGATCACCTCGGCGGCGCGGCCGCGGGTGTTGTAGTTGGACGCCATCGTCATGCCGTAGGCGCCGGCGGTCTTCATCACCAGCAGGTCGCCCGCTTCGACAGGCAGTTCGCGGTCGCGCGCCAGCCAGTCGCCGGATTCGCAGATCGGGCCGACCACGTCGAACATGGCGCCGGCGGCTTCGCTTTTCACCACCGGCTGCATGTCCATCCACGCCTGGTACAGGGCCGGGCGGGCCATGTCGTTCATCGCCGCGTCGACAATGCAGAAGTTCTTTTCCTCGCCGTGCTTGATGAACTCCACCTTCGTCAGCAGCACGCCGGTATTGCCGACGATCGAGCGGCCCGGCTCGAAGATCACCTTGATGCCGCGTCCCGCATGCTGTTCGGCGCGCCATGCCTCGACACGCTGGAACACGCGGTTCACGTAGTCGCCGGCCGGCGCGGGCTGGTCTTCGCCGGCCACGCCGTAGTCGATGCCCAGGCCGCCGCCGATGTCGAGGTGGTGCAGGTGGATGCCTTCGGCCGCCAGCGTGTCGATCAGCTCGATCAGGCGGTCCAGCGCTTCCAGCAGCGGCGTGTCGTCCAGCAGCTGCGAGCCGATGTGGCAGTCGATGCCCACCGGTTCCAGGTTCGGCAACTGCGCGGCGGTGCGGTAGGTGGCCAGCGCATCGTCGAATGCCACGCCGAACTTGCTTGCCTTCAGGCCGGTGGCGATGTACGGGTGCGTCTTCGGGTCCACGTTCGGGTTCACGCGCAGCGACACGCGCGCCTTCTTGTCCAGCGCACCGGCCACCGCGTTCAGTCGGTGCAGTTCGGGGATCGATTCGACGTTGAAGCACAGGATGTCATGCTCGAGCGCCAGGCGCATCTCCGCCTCGCTCTTGCCCACGCCCGAGAAAATCACCTTTTTCGGATCGCCGCCGGCGGCGATCACGCGCAGCAGTTCACCGCCCGACACGATGTCGAAGCCGGCGCCGCGGCGCGCCAGCAGGTCGAGGATCGCCAGGTTCGAATTGGCCTTCATCGCGTAGCATACGAGGGCATCGCGGCCGGCGCAGGCATTGGCGTAGGCATCGAAGTTGTCCAGCAGCTGGGCCTTGGAATACACGTAGGTCGGCGTGCCGAAGGTTTCTGCGATGGCGGGCAAAGAAACGCCTTCGGCGTGCAGCACGCCGTTCTGATAGTCGAAGTGGGACATGGTTGACTGAGGATTTACTGAGTGAGGGGGCTACCGAGGGATTTACTGTTGTGATGCGGGAGGCGTCGCAGGAACCGGAGCGGAAGGCGGCGCCACGCCGGGCTTGCCGGTCGGCGAATCGGTCTTCACGGGTTGCTTGGGCAGGTACAGTGCACCGGTCTGGCCGCAGGCGGCGAGCGACACGGCAATCAGCATGGAAATCAAGACACGCGCTGGAGTGGACTTCACGATTAGAATCTCGTTATTACTGAACCCTTGGAGTGTAGCATGACCGAAACCGAATTCCTGGACCTGGCCGACAGCACGCTGAACGCGATCGAAGCCGCGCTGGACCGCCTCAACGACGACAACCGGCTCGATGTCGAATGCAGCCGCAACGGCAACGTGCTGGAGATCGAATTCCTGCACAACGGCTCCAAGGTCATCGTCAACAGCCAGGCCGCGATGCAGGAACTGTGGGTGGCCGCGCGCTCCGGCGGCTTCCACTACCGCCGCGTCGATGGCCGCTGGATCAACACGCGCGACGGCGGCGAGCTGTTCGACGCGCTGTCGCAGATCGCCACCGAACAGTCCGGCGGCGCCCCGGTGATCGTCAGCGAGAATCCGTAACGCAAGCCCTCGGGAAGTACCGAAAAACAAAACCGGTGACTGTCACCGGTTCTGCGGTTTGTTTTACGGCGCTCTGCGAGTACTTTCCTTCATCCCAGCCGGTTATCCGCGATGTGATAGTGCGGATCCTCGAACTCGTTCACCTCGACCATGCCCTTGGCGTTCGTGAGGATCTCCAGGCAGTCAGGGCTCAGGTGCCGCAGGTGCAGCGTCTTGCCGGCCGCCTGGTAGCGCGTGGCCAGCGTATCGATCGCCTCCACGGCCGAGTGGTCGACCACCTTGGCATCGCGGAATTCGATCACCACGTGCTCCGGGTCGTTCTTCGGGTCGAACAGGGCGGCGAAATTGGCCGTCGAGGCGAAGAACAGCGAGCCCTTCAGCGTGTACACCTTCCAGCCACGGCCATCGGTCGACACGTCGGCGCGGATTTCCCTGGCGTGCTGCCATGCGAACACCAGCGCGGCGAACACCACGCCGGCCAGCACCGCCACCGCCAGGTCCGTCAGCACGGTGATCAGCGTGACGCCGACCACGATCACGGCATCCTGCCGCGGGATCTTGCGCAGCGTCTGCAGGCTGCCCCACGCGAATGTCTTTTCGCAGACGACGAACATCAGCCCGACCAGGGCCGCCAGCGGAATCATCTCGATCCAGCGCGACAGCAGCACGATGAAACCCAGCAGGAACACGGCCGCCGTGATGCCGGAAATGCGGTGCCGCGCGCCGTTGTCGATGTTGATCATGCTTTGCCCGACCAGCGCACAGCCGCCCATCGAGGCAAAGAACCCACTGGCGATATTGGCGAGCCCCTGCGCCATGCTTTCGCGGTTCGGCCTGCCGCGCGTATCGGTGATGGCGTCGATCAGGTTCAAGGTCAGCAGCGTTTCGATCAGGCCGATGGCGGCCAGGATCAGCGAATACGGCAGCACGATCGATAGCGTTTCCAGTGTCAGCGGCACCTGCGGCAGGTGGAACGACGGCAGGCCGCCGGCGATCGAGCCCATGTCGCCGACCGTCTTCGTGTCGATGCCCAGCGCGGCCACGAGGCCGGAGACGATCAGGATCGCCGCCAGCGAAGCCGGCAACGCCTTTGTCAGGCGCGGCAGCACGTAGATGATCGCCATCGTCAGCACCACCAGTCCCAGCATGGTCCACAGCGCATTGCCTTGCAGCCACTGTCCACCCACCTTGAAGTGCCCGAACTGGGCGATGAAAACGACGATCGCCAGACCGTTGACGAAGCCCAGCATGACCGGATGCGGCACCATGCGGATGAACTTGCCCAGCCTGAACGCGGCGAACAGCAGCTGGAACACTCCCATCAGCACCACGGCGGCGAACAGGTATTCGGCGCCATGCGTGACGACGAGGCTCGTCATCACCACCGCCAGCGCGCCTGCCGCGCCGCAGATCATGCCCGGCCGGCCACCCAGCGCGGATGTGACGAGGCACACGATGAAGGCCGCGTACAGGCCGGTCAGCGGGCTGACCTGGGCCAGCAGCGCGAAGGCGATCGCCTCGGGCACGAGGGCCAGGGACACGGTGATGCCCGACAGGACATCGGTGCGCAGCTGCGCCGGATTTGATACAGACATATCGATGCTCGGTAAAAAAAACCGGGGACGTACCCCTGTTTAGAAGAAATTTCCTCTAAACAGGGGTACGTCCCCGGTTTTGCTTCAAATTAGAACAGCTCGTTCTTGACGGCGTCGCGCGCCTTTTCTTCTTCCGGGGTGCCGCGTGTCGCGCCTTCCAGGCTTTCGACGCCGACGCCCGGCGGATTCTCGGCGTAGTAGTAATCGCCATTGGCCATCACGATCCCATCCGGCACCGGCCGTTCCTCGACCGGGATGGTCTTCAGCGCCTTCTGCATGTAGCCGATCCAGATCGGCAGCGCCAGGCCGCCGCCGGTTTCGCGGTTGCCCAGGTTCTTCGGCTGGTCGTAGCCGATCCAGGCAATCGCCACCAGCTTCGACTGGTAGCCAGCGAACCAGGCGTCGATCGAATCGTTCGTGGTGCCCGTCTTGCCGGCCAGGTCCGGGCGCTTCAGGATTTGCTGGGCCTTCGCGGCGGTGCCGTAGCGTGCCACGTCGCGCAGCATCGAATCCATCACGAAGGCGTTGCGCTCGTCGATCACGCGGTTACTCTCCACGCCGGCGCGATCGGGCGCGGCCTGCGACAGGATGCGGCCGTTGGCGTCGGTGACTTTCGAGATCAGGTAAGGCGTGACCTTGTAGCCGCCGTTCGCGAACACGGCGTAGGCACCGGCCATCTGCAGCGGCGTCACGGCGCCGGCGCCCAGCGCCAGCGTCAGGTAAGGCGGATTCTTGTCGGCCTCGAACCCGAAGCGGGTGGTGTATTCCTGGCCATACTTGGCACCGATCTTGTGCAGGATGCGGATCGAGATCATGTTCTTCGACTTCGTCAGGCCGCGCCGCATCGTCATCGGGCCTTCGTAGCGGCCGTCGTAGTTCTTCGGTTCCCAGGCCTGGCCGCCGGTCTGGCCGGCATCGAACGAGATCGGCGCGTCGTTGATGATGGTGGCCGGCGACAGCCCGCGCTCCAGCGAGGCCGAGTAGATGAACGGCTTGAACGAAGAACCCGGCTGGCGCCATGCCTGCGTGACGTGATTGAACTTGTTGCGGTTGTAGTCGAAGCCGCCCACCATCGCCTTGATCGCGCCATCCTCGGTGCTGGCGGCCACGAAGGCCGATTCGATCTGCGGCATCTGCGTGATCTGCCAGTCCTTTTCCTCCTGCATCACGCGGATCACGGCGCCGCGGCGAATGCGCTTGTTCGGCGCCGCCTTCTCGGACAGCCAGGCCTTGCCCATCGCCAGTCCGGCGCCGGTCATGGTGATTTCCTCGCCGGAGGCGGTCATCGCCGTCACCTTTGTCGGCGATGCCGACAGCACCATTGCCGCGACGATGTCGTCGCTGTCCGGGTGCTCTGCCAGTTCGGTCTCGATCACCTCGTCGGCCTCGGCGCGGTTCGACGGCAGGTCCACGTAGGCCTCCGGTCCGCGGTAGGCGTGGCGGCGTTCGTAATCCATCACGCCCTTGCGCAACGCCAGGTAGGCGGCGTCCTGGTCGGCCTTGGTGATCGTGGTGAACACGTTCAGGCCGCGGGTATAAGTATCTTCCTTGAACTGTTCGTAGACGAGCTGGCGCGCCATCTCGGCCACGTATTCGGCGTGCACGCCGAACTCGCTGCTGTCGGTCTTCACCTTCAGCTGTTCGTTCTTTGCTTCTTCATACTGCGCCGGCGTGATGTAGCCCAGCTGCGCCATGCGCTGCAGGATGTATTGCTGGCGGGTCCTGGCCCGTTTCGGGTTCACCACCGGGTTGTAGGCGGACGGCGCCTTCGGCAGGCCGGCCAGCATCGCCGCCTCGGCGATCGAGATGTCGCGCAGGTCCTTGCCGAAATAGATCTGCGCCGCCGAGGCGAAGCCGTAGGCACGCTGCCCCAGGTAGATCTGGTTCATGTAGACCTCGAGGATCTGGTCCTTGGTAAGGTTCTGCTCGATCTTCCATGCCAGCAGCGCCTCATAGGCCTTGCGCTTCAGGGTCTGTTCGCTGGAGAGGAAGAAGTTGCGCGCGACCTGCTGCGTGATCGTCGACGCGCCCTGGCGCGCACCGCCGGTGGCATTGTGGAAGGCCGCGCGCAGGATGCCGAGGTAGTCCACCCCGCCATGCTCGTAGAAGCGGTCGTCCTCGATCGCCAGCACGGATTTCTTCATCACGTCTGGGATGTCCTTGAAGCGCACCAGGTTGCGGCGTTCCTCGCCGAATTCGCCGATCAGCACGTTGTCGGCCGAATAAATCCGCAGCGGCATCTTGGGGCGGTAATCGGTCAGCGTATCGAGCGACGGCAGGCTCGGGTAAGCCAGCGCCAGCCCGAACACGACGAGCAGCACCACGACCAGTACCAGCCCGATCACGGAGCCCAGCGCCATCAGCAGCAGATTCTTCGGGGACTTGGACTTGGCCTTCTTGGCAGCGTTGTTCGAAGCAGTCATGCGGGGTAAACCTCTGAAATTTTGTGCAGGCATTATAAGCGAGCCGCTTCCGCTGGCGCGCTTGTCAGGCAGGCAATGAACAGGCCGACAACTGTGTTATCCGGCCGGCTACATACCCATGAAATAGTGTGGTTTCCCACGCACATCAAAATAATTGTGCCTTACGGAAATTCTTTACAGTTGCCCTGAGGAATTGCTAGCATCCATCTTGCTGTAAGGAATTTTTTCATGTAAGCGACGGTTTTCAAACGTTTTTTTCACTTTTTGCCAATATTCCGGACCGGTTCTTTACCGTGCCGGGCGGGGAACGCATCGATGATGCCAGACTGGAAGACGCTGTTCGGCGGCGCCGCGCCGCCGCTCGTGGGGCTCGACATCAGCAGCTCCGGCGTGCGCCTGGTCGAACTGGCCGATGCCGGCAAGGAAGGGCTGCGGGTCGAGCGCTGCGCGGTCGAGGCGCTGCCGCGTGGCGCGGTTACCGATGGCAACATCGAAAACCTCGACCAGGTAGTCGACGCGGTGCGCCGCCTGCTGAAGAAAAGCGGGACGCGGGCGCGCCACGTGGCGCTGGGCATGCCGCCGGCCGCCGTCATCACGAAGAAGATCGTGCTGCCCGCCGGCCTCTCCGAAGAGCAGCTCGAAGTGCAGGTCGAGTCCGAAGCCAGCCAGTACATTCCGTTCGCGCTGGATGACGTGAGCCTGGACTTCGATGTCATCGGCCCCGTGGCCAGTTCGCAGGACGATATCGAAGTGATGCTGGCCGCGGCCCGCCGCGAAAAGATCGAGGACCGCGTTGCCGTGGCCGAGGCCTCCGGCCTGAAGGCTTCGGTGATGGACATCGAATCGTATGCCGCGCGCGCGGCGGTGACCCGCGTTGCGGCGCAGGTGCCGGGTGCCGGCGCGGGACAGGTGATCGCCCTGTTCCAGATTGGCGCCTCGGCCACCCACGTGTCGGTGCTGATCGATGGCGTGACCGTGTGGGAACGCGAGCAGCCCTTCGGCGGCAATTCGCTGACGCAGGACATCGTGCGGGCCTACGGCCTGGCGTTCGAGGAAGCGGAGGCGCGCAAGAAGGCCTGGAGCCTGCAGGCGGCAGGCCAGGTATCGAACCTGCAGGACGCTGGCGACCTGCCGGCCACCTACGCACCCGATGTGCTGCAACCCTTCCTGGAATCGGCCGCGCTGGAAGTCACGCGCGCGATCCAGTTCTTCTTTACCTCCACGCCCTACACGAAGATCGACCGGATCTTCCTGGCCGGCGGCTGCGCGATGCTGCCCGGCCTGCTGGACATCGTGGCCAGCCGCACGCGCATCGCCAGCGCGGTGGTGTCGCCGTTCCATGGCATGGCGCTGGCGCCCGGCGTGCGCGAACAGCAGTTGCGCGCCGACGGGCCGGCCTACCTGGTCGCCTGCGGCCTTGCCTTGAGGAGGTTCGACTGATGGTCCGCATCAACCTGCTGCCGCACCGCGAGGAAAAGCGCAAGCAGCGCAAGGCCGCGTTCATGGCGCTGATGGTGCTGTCGGCCCTGATCGGGATCGGCATCGTGCTACTGGTGGGCGGCTACAACGCGCGCGCCATCGCCGTGCAGGAGCAGCGCAACACGGTATTGCAAACCGCGATCGCGGCACTGGACGGCAAGATCGCCCGGATCGCCACGCTGAAGCAGGAAATCGAAGCGCTGAAAGCGCGCCAGCAGGCCGTCGAGGACCTGCAGGGCGACCGCAACCAGCCGGTCTACCTGCTCGACGAGCTGGTGCGGCGGACGCCGGAAGGCGTTTACCTGAAAGGCTTCCGGCAGGACGGACAGCGCGTCGCGGTCGACGGTTACGCGCAGTCGCAGGAGCGCGTCTCCGAACTGCTGCGCAACCTGTCGAGCGCTTCGCCCTGGCTGGAGCGGCCCGACCTGATCGAGGTGAAGGCGGGCGTGATCGGCCAGGCGAAGAATCCGCGCAAGGTGGTGGAATTCTCGCTCATCGTCGGCATCAAGCGGCCGCGCGACAAGGATGGCGAAGGTGGCGACGGCGGCGGCAAGGATGCCGGCAAGCGCGGCGGCAATACAGACAACGGCGGCAACGGTGCCGCGAAGGCAAGCTGAGATGGCCATGGCGAAGACAATCGACAAGGCGGGCGACAAGGGTATCGACGCCAGGCGCCTGGCAGGCTCGCTGGGCGCGCAATTCCATGGCCTGAACGGCGTGCACCCCGGCCAGTGGCCGCTGGCGCCGCGCATCCTGTGCGGCATCGGCGTGGCGATCGGCGTGCTGGTGCTGGGCTATTTCGGCTACTGGAGCAGCCAGTTCGAGGAACAGGAAGCGGGTGCCGTCCGCGAACAGCAGTTGCGCGACCAGTACCGCATGAAGACCGCGCAGGCGGTGAACCTCGAAGCACTGACCGCGCAGAAGGCGCAGGTGGACCGTTACGTGGTGCTGCTCGAGAAACAGCTGCCCAGCAAGGCCGAAATGGCGGCGCTGCTGTCGGACATCAACCAGGCCGGCGTCGGCCGCGGGCTGCAGTTCGAGCTGTTCAAGCCCGGCCAGGTGGTCGCCCGCGATTACTACGCCGAGCTGCCGATCGACATCAAGGTGACGGGCAGCTACCACGACATCGGCGCCTTTGCCGGCGACATGGCGAACCTGCCCCGCATCGTCACGCTGAACAACATGGAACTGGTCACCAACAAGGATGGCGCGCTGACGCTGAATGCGGTCGCCAAGACCTTCCGCTACCTCGACCAGGATGAAGTGGCGGCGCAGAAGAAGGCCGCGGCCGCGAAGAAGAAGAAGGGCGCGAAGAAATGAAGCCCAGCATGATGACGATGACGACCATGACGCCGGTGATGGCCCCGGCGAGGATGCCCGCCGTGCTGCTGTTCGCGTTCCTGGCCGTCCTGTTGACCGGTTGCGGCGACCGCGACGAACAGGAAGTGCGCCAGTGGATGAAGGAAGTGGACGCGACGACCCAGGTCGCCGTCAAGCCGCTGTCCGAACCGAAGACATTCGTGCCGTTCGCCTACGCGTCGGCGGAGTCGCCGGATCCGTTCGACCCGAACAAGCTGGTGACGGACCGTGCCGCCGCGCGTCCCGGCACCGGCGTGGCGCCGGACACGAACCGGCGCAAGGAACTGCTCGAGGGCTTCCCCCTCGACACGATGCGCATGGTCGGCATGCTGAAGAAGGGCCGATCGGTGCTCGCGCTGCTGCAGATCGACCGTTCCGTCTACCAGGTGCAGGCCGGCCAGCGGCTGGGCCAGAACTACGGCGTCGTGACGTCGGTGTCGGAAACCGCCGTGAACGTGAAGGAAACGGTACAGGATGCGAGCGGCGAATGGGTCGAACGCATCGCCACGTTGGAACTGCAGGAAAGCAAGGAGAACCCCCAATGATCGCAATGGACACCGTGCGCCGCGTCGGCGCCGCGCTGGCAATCGCATTGACCTGCGCATGTGCCAGCGCCCCGGCCCACGCGCAGGCCGGCAATGCGATCGAATCCGTGACCGCCAGCCGGCAGGGCGCGAACGTGATCGTGAAGATCGCGCTCGACCATGCGCCCGCCGCGGCGCCGGTCGGCTTCGCCACCGCGAATCCGCCGCGCATCGCGCTCGATTTCGGCAAGACCGCCAACGCCACCGGCAAGACCGCGCAGGAGATCGAAATCGGCGACCTGCGCAGCGTGAACGCGGTGCAGGCGGGCGACCGCTCGCGGCTCGTGTTCAACCTGAAGCGTGCACTGAACTACGCGACGCTGGTGGACGGCAGGAACGTGATCCTGACGATCGAAGGTTCGGGCGGCGTGGCCACGGCGCTCGATGCGCGCGGCGTGCCCGCCGCCGCCCCGGTGGCCCCGAAGGCGGCCGGCAAGCCCGTGCTGCGGGCTGTCGATTTCCGCCGCGGTACCGGCGGCGAGGGCCGCATCGTCGTCGACCTGCCGAACAACGCCGTGGCGGTCGACGTGAAGCAGAACCCGAAGGGCGTCACCATCGACTTCCTGAAGACGGGCCTGCCGGAAGCGCTGCGCCGCCGGCTGGACGTGACCGATTTCGGCACGCCGGTCACCCGCGTTACCACGGCGCCGCAGGGCGACAACGTGCGCCTGCAGGTCGAGGCCAGCGGCCTGTGGGAACAGAATGTGTACCAGAGCGATACGCAGCTGGTGGTGGAAGTCAGGCCGATCAAGGAAGACCCGAACAAGCTGGTGCAGGGCACCCAGGGCTACCGCGGCGAGAAGGTATCGTTCAACTTCCAGAACATCGAAGTGCGCGCGGCGCTGCAGGCGGTGGCCGACATCTCGGGCCTGAACATCGTCTCGTCCGACAGCGTGACGGGCAGCCTGACGCTGCACCTGAAGGAAGTGCCGTGGGACCAGGCGCTGGACGTGATCCTGCAGGCCAAGGGCCTGGACATGCGCAAGAACGGCAACGTGATCTGGATCGCGCCGAAGGAAGAGCTGCTGACCAAGGAAAAGCTGGAACTGGAGCAGCGCGCCCAGATCGCCGACCTGGAACCGCTGAAATCGGAAATCTTCCAGCTCAATTACCAGAAGGCCGAGGCGTTCAAGATGGTGTTCGGGCTCGATGGCGCCAGCGATGCGAAGAACCGCATCCTGTCGCGCCGCGGCAGCGCGATCATCGAGCCGCGCACCAACCAGCTGTTCGTGACCGACATCCCGTCCCGGCTGGAGGAAGTGCGCAAGCTGATTTCCAAGACCGACATCGCCACCCGGCAGGTGCTGATCGAGGCGCGCATCGTCGAAGCCAACGATGGCTTCACGCGCAACCTGGGCGCCAAGCTGGGCTTCTCCGACTTCAAGGGCACGGCGGGCGGCAACCATGCATTGGTCTCCGGTAACATGATCGGCGCGGGCCGGCTGACCGGGCAGGTGGAGTCGTCCGAAACGTCCAGCGATTTCGTCAACAGCCAGTTCATCAACCTGCCGGCGGCGCCGATCAACGGCGTGGCGGCGGGCAGCCTGGCCGTGAGCCTGTTCAACTCGGCCGCGAACCGCTTCCTGAATCTGGAACTGTCGGCCCTGGAGGCCGACGGCACCGGCAAGATCATTTCCAGCCCGCGCGTGGTCACGGCCGACAAGTCGGTGGCCACGATCGAGCAGGGCCTGGAGCTGCCCTACCAGGTGGCGACCAGCAGCGGCGCCACGTCGATCGTGTTCCGCAAGGCCAACCTGCGCCTGGAAGTGATCCCGCAGATCACGCCGGACGGCAACGTGGTCATCGACGTGGACGTCAACAAGGACAGCGTGGGCGCCGAAACCCGCGCCGGCTTCGCGATCGACACGAAGCACGTGAAAACCCAGGTGATGGTGGAAAACGGCGGTACCGTCGTGCTGGGCGGCATCTACCAGCAGACCGAGCGCAACACCGTATCGAAAGTGCCGCTGCTGGGCGACGTGCCGGTGCTCGGCCACCTGTTCAAGAACACCAGCCGCACCAGCGAAAAAACCGAACTGCTGGTGTTCATCACGCCGAAGATCGTGGCCGAGAAGCTGTCGTCGCGCTAGGAAGCCCGCGGCAGGCCGCCACGGCGTGCCCCGAAAACCGGTGACAGGTTCCAATTTTGAGGAAATATTTCCAAAGAATCGGAGCCTGTTAGCGGCTTTGCATTCACTTTGCACGCGGGCATATCTTGCCACTCGGATTACAATGGTGTGATATGCACTAATCTGATCCGCGATGCAAAATGTATTTTTGGTAGGACTGATGGGGGCGGGCAAGACCACGATCGGCCGCCTGCTCGCCCGCAAACTGGGCATGCGCTTCGTCGATTCCGACCACGAGATCGAGGAGCGCACCGGCGCCACGATCCCCTGGATCTTCGAGATCGAGGGCGAGGCAAGCTTCCGCCGCCGCGAAGCCGAAGTGATCCGCGACCTGTCCGGCCAGGAAGGCATCGTGCTGGCCACCGGCGGCGGCGCCATCCTCGATCCCGAATCGCGCGCGCTGCTGCAGGAGCGCGGCACCGTGATCTACCTGCGTGCCAGCATCACCAACATCCTCGCCCGCACCGGCCACGACAAGAACCGGCCACTGCTGCAGACCGCCGACCCGCGCAGGAAACTCGAGGAACTGCTGGCCCAGCGCGAGCCGCTGTACCTGGCGATGGCGCGCCTCGTCGTCGATACGGGCCGGCCTAACGTACAATCGATGGTCCAGATCATCCTCAACCAGCTGGACGCCCTGGCTTGCCAGGACGCCCCGAACTGTATCACCCAGGCACAGGCTTCCATGAACGAACAGACCAATATCCTCCTGAACGTGGACCTCGGCGAGCGCAGCTACCCGATCTCGATCGGCCCGGCCGTGCTCGACGACGCCACCATGCTGGCGCGCCACGTGGGCGGCCGCAAGGTCGCGATCGTCACCAACACCACCGTCGCGCCGCTGTACCTGGAGCGCCTGGCCGCGCCGCTGGCCGCGGCCGGCAAGGACGTGATTTCCGTGGTGCTGGACGACGGCGAGGAATACAAGAACTGGGCCAGCCTGATGCAGATCTTCGATACGCTGCTGGCCAACAAGTGCGACCGCAAGACCACGCTGGTCGCGCTCGGCGGCGGCGTCATCGGCGACCTGACGGGCTACGCGGCCGCCTCGTACATGCGCGGCGTCGACTTCATCCAGGTACCCACCACGCTGCTGTCGCAGGTCGATTCCTCGGTCGGCGGCAAGACCGGCATCAACCACCCGCTCGGCAAGAACATGATCGGCGCGTTCTACCAGCCGAAGGTGGTGCTGGCCGATACCACCACGCTGGAAACCCTGCCGCAGCGCGAGCTGGCGGCCGGCCTGGCCGAAGTGATCAAGTACGGCCCGATCATCGACGAGGCGTTCTTCGACTGGATCGAGGCCAATATCGGCAAGCTGGTGGCGCGCGACCGCGCCGCGCTGGCCTACGCGATCGCCCGCTCGTGCGAAATCAAGGCCGACGTGGTGCGCCAGGACGAGCGCGAAGGCGGCCTGCGCGCGATCCTGAACTTCGGCCATACCTTCGGCCATGCGATCGAGGCCGGCATGGGCTACGGCGCCTGGCTGCACGGCGAAGCCGTCGGCTGCGGCATGGTGATGGCGGCCGACCTGTCGCACCGGCTGGGCTACATCGATGCCGGCACGGTGGAACGCATCCGCAACGTCGTCGCCGCGGCCGGCCTGCCGGTCAAGGCGCCGGACCTGGGCACCGGCCGCTGGCTGGAGCTGATGGAAGTCGACAAGAAGAACGAGGGCGGTGCCATCAAGTTCATCCTCATCAAGCCGCTGGGCACGGCCATCGTGACCAACGTGCCGGAAGAGGCGCTGCTGGCCACGCTGGCCGCCTGCGTGGAGTAAGGCATGGAAGAATCGCTCGCTCCCTACGCCGCACATTCGGACAAGGGGCGCGGGCGCCGCTATGCCGAAACCGCGCACGCCTCGCGCAGCCAGTTCCAGCGCGACCGCGACCGCATCATCCACTGCACCGCGTTCCGCCGGCTCGAATACAAGACGCAGGTGTTCCTGAACCACGAGGGCGACCTGTTCCGCACGCGCCTCACGCACAGCCTGGAAGTGGCGCAGGTGGGCCGTTCGCTGGCGCGCAACCTGCGGCTGAACGAAGACCTGGTGGAAGCGATCGCGCTGGCGCACGACCTGGGCCACACGCCGTTCGGCCACGTCGGGCAGGACGTGCTGAACGAATGCATGCACGACCACGGCGGCTTCGAGCACAACCTGCAAAGCCTGCGCGTGGTCGACCACCTCGAGGAACAGTACGGCGCCTTCGACGGCCTGAACCTGATGTTCGAAACGCGCGAAGGCATCCTGAAGCATTGTTCCGTCAACAACGCGCGCCAGCTCGGCGACGTGGCGCAGCGCTTCCTCGACAGGACCCAGCCTTCACTGGAAGCGCAGCTGACCAACCTGGCCGACGAGATCGCCTACAACAGCCATGACATCGACGACGGCCTGCGCTCCGGCCTGATCACGATCGCGCAACTGGAAGAGGTGGATTTCTTTGCCCGGCTGTGGCGCGAAGTGCAGGACAGGTATCCAGGCCTGACGGGCCGCCGCGCCATTTACGAAACGCTGCGCCGGCTCATCACGGCCCTGGCGGATGACCTGATCGCCACGTCGCAGGAGCGCATCGCCGACGCCGGCCCACAGAGTATCGACGATGTGCGCGCGGCGCCGCCGCTGATCCGTTTTTCCGATCCGACGCGCAAGGATGCGACCGAGCTGAAGCGCTTCCTGCGCGAGAACCTGTACCGCCACTACAAGGTGAACCGGATGCGGCTGAAGGCCAGCCGCATGGTGCGCGAACTGTACGACGCGTTCACGGCCGATCCGCAATTGCTGCCGCCGGATTATCGTGAACCGTCAGGGGACGTCACCAGGCAGGCGCGCCGCATCGCCGACTATATCGCCGGCATGACGGACCGCTATGCGATCCATGTGCACCGGAACCTGTATTCATTGGAGGAACTCTGATCCGCATCGGCCTCGAGCAGTGATCTGCTTGACCTTTTCCGCTCCGTGGACAACGCTGAGAAACACTCCAGGAGAAATCACGATGACTCAGGATCCCGTCATGGATGACAGCGCGAATGCCTCCCAAGGTTCTCAATCCGGTGCAGGGCGCAACGCTTCGGCGAACTGCGCATCGAACGGCAGCGAACGCCGCTTTGCCGCGGTCGAGCGCGACGTGGCCGTGATCGGCCCGAACTATGCCACGAAGGAGGATCTCGTCAAGCTCGAGTCGCGCGTCCAGGATCGCTTGTCGCGCATCGAAAGCGGTATGGCGGGCATCGAAAACCGGCTGGTTCGCTGGTATTTCGGCACCTCGGTGGCGCTCGTCGCGCTGGTTTTTTCGATCGGCAAGCTCATATAAGGTATCGGCCCGCGCACCCGCGGCACATCGTCAGAACATCCGCGCCTGGGCATTCGCTCCCAGCAGCTCCACCAGCAGTTTCTTGACCGGCGCCGGCAGCGCCGCGTCCGCCAACCTCCCGACGTCGAGCCACAGGTACCGGCCATCCGCCATCAGCGGCGCACGCTGGGCCAGCGTGACCAGCACGGGCACGATCTGCAGCCGGTAATGCGTAAACACGTGCGTGACCGTGTTCAGGCGTTCGCGCGATTCGGTCACGCCGAACGGCAGCAATGCCTGCGCCACGGCGTCGTCGTCGACCTGCGGCGGCGCGTCATCGTCGGCAGCGACGTGGCCGTCGACCTCGGGCAGCGACAGCAGGCCGCCCCAGATGCCGGCGCCGGGCCGCTGCTCCAGCAGCACCTGGCCGCCGTGCACGACGAGCAGCATGACCGTGTGCTTTTCCGGTGTCGCCTTTTTCGGCTTGCGCACCGGCAGCTCCTTCGTGCGGCCGGTGGCGAAGGCCACGCAGCGCGCCTGCATCGGGCAGCGCGCACAGTCCGGGCTGCTGCGGGTGCACAGCGTGGCGCCCATGTCCATCAGGCCTTGCGTGTACGATTCGATACCCTGCGCGGGCAGCAGGGCTTCGGCGCGGCGCCATAGCGCTTCTTCCGTCTTGCGCTCGCCGGGAAAGGTGTCGATGCCGAACACGCGCGCGAACACGCGCTTGACGTTGCCGTCCATGATCGCGGCGCGCGCGCCGCCGGAGAACGCGGCGATCGCCGCCGCCGTCGAGCGGCCGATGCCGGGCAGTTCGGCCAGCAGCGCCGGATCGGCCGGGAACACGCCGCCGTACTCCGCCACCACGCGCTGCGCGCATTTGTGCAGGTTGCGGGCACGCGTGTAGTACCCCAGGCCGCTCCATTGCGCCATCACGTCCTCGACGGGCGCGGCCGCCAGGTCCTGCACGGTGGGGAAGCGTTCCAGGAAACGGGCGTAGTAGCCGAGCACCGCGGCCACCTGCGTCTGCTGCAGCATGATCTCGGAAAGCCAGATGCGGTAGGCATCGCGGGTGTTTTGCCACGGCAGCGTATGCCGTCCGTGCTGCTGCTGCCACGCGATCAGCGCGGCGGAAAATGTGGGGTCGTCGTACTGCAAATTCGTCTTTCTCAACTGATCTTATGCGGCGGGTTCCGCGTCGATGGCGGCCGCGATCGCGCCGGCCAGCGCGGCCAGCCCTTCCTTCTGCCGGTCGAGCGCCTGCTGCGTGCGCTCGATGGCTTCGATTTTCTGTTCCAGCGTGCCGGCCGCGTCGTGGATACGCCCGATCGATGCCTGGCGGCCCTTCAGCTGCTCGCGGTGCTGCCGGATCTGCGCCTCCAGCGGCGCCATGATCACCTTCAGCCAGCTCTCGCATTCCGCGTTGGCCGCCTTGAAGCAGCGCTTGACCTGCGAGGCGATCGTGTCGAAGAAGCGTTCCATCAGCACGGCGCGGCTGGTGGTCAGCATGGCGGCGGTGCCGAACTGCTTCTGGTAGAGCGCTTCGATGTCCGATACCTGCGCGCGGTATTTGGCCAGGGCGAACGGCGGCGGCGGCGGCAGCGCTACGCCATGCTCGGCGGAGAACTGCCGGTACACGGCTTCCATCGCGGTGCGGATGTCAACGGCCTTGCGGTCCGATTCCTCCAGTTCCGCCTGCACGCTGTCAAAGAACACGCGCACCGCCTCGCGCAGGCCCGCCGACCAGTGGCTGCTCGCCATCGCCGCGCGCACCTGCAGCACGTGATCGCGCAGCACGTCCATGCCCAGCGTGCCATACAGCTCCGTCGACAGGCGCGTAAACGCGGTGCGCGCCGCCTGCAGGCGGAACAGGCTCGCATCGAACTCCTTCTTCTCGGCTTCGACCCGGCGCACCATGTGGGCGATCACGTTCTGGTTCTTGCCGCGCAGGCTGTTCAACTCGTGCAACTGTTCGGCGATGCCGCGCTGCTTCGCCGCCAGCATCGCGCCCTGCGCGCCGTTCAGCGCGCCCAGGTCTTCCGCCAGGCGCCGCCGCACGATGTCCTTCCTTGCCGGGATCAGCTCGTCGAACAGCGCCTGTTCCAGCCGGCCGACGCGGCTGCGTTCCAGCAGGGCGCCGTCACCCGTGATCTTCGCCACGAGTGCCTTGTGCGCGGAGACCGGGAACACCTGCCGCTCGTCGACGGCCAGCAACTGCGCCGCGTGGGCGCGCTGGCGCGCGATCTCGCCGTCCACTTCGGCTTCCGAACGCAGCGGGTCCCACATGCCGTCGATCTTGTTCAGCACCACCATGCGGCCGGCCCCGGCGCCGATGTGCTCGCGCCAGACTTCGATGTCGCTCTTCGTGACGCCGGTATCGGCGGCCAGGATGAACAGCACCGCATGGGCATGCGGAATCAGGTTCAGCGTCAGCTCCGGCTCGGTGCCGATCGCGTTCAGGCCCGGCGTATCGAGGATCACCAGGCCCTGCTTCAGCAGCGGATGGGGGAAGTTGATGATCGCGTGGCGCCAGCGCGAGATTTCCACCATGCCGTCGTCGTTCACCGTGGCGGCCAGGTCGGGGTCTTCCGGATCGTACAGGCCGTAGCGGCGCGCTTCGTCCACCGGCACCGCGCGGGTCTGGCTGACCTGGCGGAAGGCGTCGTGCATGTCGGCGGCCGAGTCCACGTCGAGCGGCAGGACGGTCCAGGCGCGCGGGTCGTCGCGGTAGTCGCTGGTGGACAGGTTGGCGGCGCGCGTCTCGATCGGCAGCAGCCGGATCGACGCGGGCTGCGCGGGATCGTACAGCAGTTCGGTGGGGCACATCGTGGTGCGGCCGGCCGCGGACGGCAGGATGCGCTGGCCGTAATCGGCAAAGAAGATCGCGTTGATCAGCTCCGATTTGCCGCGCGAGAACTCGGCCACGAACGCGACCGACAGCTTGTCTTCCGCCAGCCGCGCCAGCGTGCGGGCGATGCGCTGGGCGGTCGCGGCGTCGAGCAGGTCGGCGGCCTGCGCGCCGTCGCGGTAAGCGCGCAGGGCCGCCGACACGCCCTGGCGCCAGGCACTGTACTGTTCGAGATCGCGCATCATGGCTGGTTTCGCTTCACTTTTGACAATTCACGCAATAGAACGTGGAACGCTGCCCCTGCTTGATCTGCCGGATCGGCGCGCCGCACACGCGGCACGGCAGGCCGGTGCGGTCGTACACGAAATAGGACTGCTGGAAGTAGCCGGATTGCCCGTTGACCGCGATGAAATCGCGCAGCGTGCTGCCACCCTGCACGATCGCCTCGGCCAGCACGTCGCGGATCGCCTGCGCCAGCTTGTCGTAGCGCGCGCGGCCGATGCGGCCGGCCGGCGTCTTCGGATTGATCCCGGCGCGGAACAGGCTTTCGGAGCAGTAGATGTTGCCGACGCCGACCACGATGTCGCCGGCCAGCAGCGCGGACTTCACCGCCACGCTGCGCCCGCGCGTTTTCCGGTACAGCAGTTCGCCGGAAAAGCCGGGCCCCAGCGGTTCCACGCCCAGCCCGCGCAGCAGCATGTGCGAATCGAGCTCGCCTTCCTCCTTCGGGTGCCACAGCACGGCGCCGAAGCGGCGCGGGTCGGTCATGCGCAGCACCTGCCGCCCTTGCGGGCCGTCCACCACCAGGTCGAAATGATCGTGCTTCTGCGCCGGCACGCCCGGCGGCAGCACGCGCAGGTGCCCGCTCATGCCCAGGTGGATGATCAAAGTGCCGTGTTCGAATTCCACCAGCAGGTACTTGCCCCGGCGCCCCGTCGCGGCCACCGTGCGGTCGGCCAGGATCTCGGGCAGCAAGGCAGGGAAGGGCCAGCGCAGGCCGGCGCGGCGCAGCACCACCTCGCGCACGGCGCGGCCTTCGATGTGGGGCGCGACGCCGCGCCGGGTGACTTCGACTTCCGGTAGTTCTGGCATAGGGAGCGGGTGAGAATCTGGCGATAATTTTAAGTACCACGGCAAGTAGCGCGGATAGTGCCGCGGCATGCTTGCGCGTTACACCTGCAAAGCCGCGCAGGCGACGGGTTGGGCGTAGAATCAGGCTTTGACCCGACCTGGATGCAAGCCTTGAAATACGCACTTGCCATTGTAACCCTCTCGGCCCTGTTGTCCGCGTGCGCTGTTGCGCCACAAAAACAGGCCGGCGGCGGCGACGCCGCCGCCGCGGCCGCGGCGGAGCCCGCGGAGCCCACCGCGGATGCCCTCGCCGCAGCCCTGCGGCACGAGGAAAAACTGCCCGCCGTCGAACTGACCAGCGACCTGTTCTACAAGCTGACGAAGGCCGAACTGGATTTCAAGCGGGGCCAGTGGCAAAGCGCCTACGTGTCGATGATGGTGCTGGCGCAGCAGACCCGCGACCCGCGGCTGGCGCGCCGCTCGGCCGAGATGGCGCTGGCGGCCAAGCAGGGCAACGAGGCCCTCGCGGCGATCCGCCTGTGGCGTGAACTGGCGCCGGACTCCGATGAAGCGGTGCAGTATTTCCTGGGCTTTTCCGTGCTGGGCGACGACCTGTCCGAGTCCGAGCAGGTGTTCGCGCAGCGGCTGGGCGCCGCGCCGGCCGAGGCGCGCGGCCTGGTGATGTTCCAGATGCAGCAGTACCTGCTGCGGGCGAAGGACAAGGCCGCGGCGTTCGCGCTGATGGAGCGGGTGCTCGCTCCCTACGGCGCCACGATGGAAAGCCACCTGGTGCTGGCCCAGGCCGCGTACGCGGCCGAGGATCGCGATCGCGCCATGGCGGAGGCGAAGCGCGCGCTGGAACTGAAGCCCGACTCCGAACTGTCGGTGCTGACGCTGGCGCAGGTGATGGGCAATGCCGATGCGGCCGGCCAGCTGTTTGCCGGCTTCCTGAAGAATAATCCGGGCGCGCGCGAGGTGCGCTCCGCGTACGCGCGCCTGCTGGTGGAGCAGAAGCGCTACGATGCGGCGCGCGCCCAGTTCGGGCAGATGCTGAAGGACGAGCCGGACAACCCCGGCACGCTGTACGCGCTGGGCATCATGTCGATCCAGGCCAACGACCAGAAAGCCGCCGAGGACTACCTGCGCCGCTTCGTGGCCGTGCTGGGCGACAGCGACGATCCCGAGCGCGACCCGTCGAAGGGCCTGATGCTGCTGGCGCAGATAGCCGAGGAGCAGGGCGACTTCGACGGCGCGCTGGGCTGGCTGGACAAGGTGAGCAGCGAGGATCCGCGGCTGTACATGACGTCGCGCCTGAAGCGCGCGCACCTGACGGCGAAGAAGGGCGAACTGGAACGCGCCCGCACCATGCTGCATGAAATCGCCGCCATCGATCCGGCCGAGCAGGCCGAGGTGCTGCAGACCGAAGGCCAGTTGCTGCGCGACGCCGGCCGCGGCGCCGAAGCCTATACGCTGCTGGCCGATGCGGTGCAGCGCTTCCCGGACAGCCCGGATCTGCTGTACGACTTCGCGCTGGCCGCCGAAAAGCAGGACAAGCCGGAGGAAATGGAAGCGGCGCTGCGCAAGGTGATTGCAGCGGTGCCGGACAACCATCACGCCTACAATGCGCTCGGTTACTCGCTGGCCGAGCGCAACGTGCGGCTCGACGAAGCCCATGCGCTGGTCGACAAGGCGCTGAGCATGGCGCCGAACGATCCGTACATCATGGATTCGATGGGTTGGGTACAGTTCCGCCAGGGCCGGCTGGACGAGGCGGAAGCCACGCTGCGCCGTGCCTATGCGCTGCGCAGCGACGCCGAGATCGCCGTGCACCTGGGCGAAGTGCTGTGGCAGCGGGGCAAGCGCGACGAGGCGCAGAAGCTGTGGCGCGAAGCGCGCGCCAAGGACCCGAAGAACGACGTGCTGCGCGATACGCTGGCGCGGCTGAACACCAGCCTGTAAGCAACGACAATCACCAACGACAAGGACCGCATGGCCAAGGCCCGTTTTTCTCCCCATTTCTCTCCCCATTTTACCCACCACTTCGCCCGCCGTTTCGCCGCCATGGCCTGCGCCGCCGCGCTGCTGGCCGGCTGCGCCACCGCACCGCAAGCCCCGCTTTCCACCGCCGCCGTGGCGCCGTATGCCGACACGGTGGAACTCGACGGCCGCCTGTCCGTCAACTACCTGCGCGACGGCAAGCAGGAATCGATTTCCGGCAAGTTCGCCTGGCGCCAGCGCGCCGCGCGCACCGACGTGACGCTGGCATCGCCGCTCGGCCAGACGATCGCGACGATCGCCGTCACGCCCGGGGAGGCCATCCTGAAAGAGGGTAATAACCCGCCGCGCAGCGCCGCCGACGTCGACACGCTGACGGCGCAGGTGCTCGGCTGGCCGCTGCCGGTGGCCGGCCTGCGCGACTGGCTGCAAGGCTACGCGGTGGCGGCGGACGGCAAGCGCTTTGCCGCCAGCCCGGCGCAGCCGAAAGTGACCACGCGCGATGGCTGGGAACTCGAATTCGTGTCGTGGCAGGACGGCGTGACGCCGCCGAAGCCGCGCCGCATCGATGCCCGCCGCGGCGCCGGCGGCGACATCGAGAGCGTCGACATCCGCATCGTGATCGACGCAGCGGCCGCGCCATGACCAGCCCGAACGACGTTCGCCTGGCGAACTGCCCGGCACCGGCCAAGCTGAACCTGTTCCTGCACGTCACCGGCCGCCGGCCGGACGGCTACCACCTGCTGCAAACCGTTTTCCAGCTGATCGACCGCTGCGACACGCTCGACTTCACGCTGCGCGCCGATGAACAAATCCACCGCGCGACCGACATTCCCGGCGTGCCGGAAGAGCAGGACCTGGTGATCCGCGCGGCCCGGCTGCTGCAGGGGGAAGTGCTGCGCCGCACGGGCGCGCTGCCGCCGGGCGTGGACATCGCGCTGCACAAGGTCCTGCCGATGGGCGGCGGCCTGGGTGGCGGCTCGTCCGATGCCGCCACCACGCTGCTGGCGCTGAACCGCCTGTGGAACGCCGGGCTGTCGAAACAGGAGCTGATGGACCTCGGCCTGCCGCTGGGCGCCGACATCCCGTTCTTCCTCTTCGGCGAAACCGCGTTCGCGGAAGGGGTGGGCGAGGCGCTGCAAGCCGTCGCGGCACCGGATTGTTGGTACGTCGTCATCGAGCCGGGCGTGCAGGTGCCGACAGCGCACATTTTTACCTCGGAGGATTTGACAAGAAACACAGCCGGCGTCATAATCTCGGACTTTTCCAGGCACTATGCGGTTCAGAGCAGTGATCTGCGGCAGTTTGGGAAAAACGATTTGCAACAAGTGGCCACCCGCTTGTTCCCGCCGGTAGCACAGGCGGTGGAATGGCTGGGGGCTTACGGCGATGCCAGGATGACTGGCTCCGGTGCATGCGTGTTCTGCGCGTTTCACAGCGAAGAACAGGCCGATGCGGTGCTTGCGGAATTTTCGCGACAGGCACCAGCCACCTGGAAGGGGTGGAAAGCAAAGGCGCTCGGCAAGCACCCGCTGGCACTTTAAACGGTGTTAAAAGTTGCGAAGCGTAAAAAGATTTGGCGTTACGTCGTTTTGCTAGTATAATGCTCGCCATCTGACGGAACGCAGTCAGTCAAGCGTAGGGGAATCGCCAAGCTGGTTAAGGCACCGGATTTTGATTCCGGCATACCAAGGTTCGAATCCTTGTTCCCCTGCCACCAATTCATTGGGTCTGTCGAAGCGAGAGGCTCCAGATCCAAGAAAAACAAAAAATGCCCCTGCTCAGCCGGGGCTTTTTTATTCAGACGCCGATTTTCTTGTTTCATATCGGTGGTATTTCAAGTCAAAGCTTACCTTCCTGGGACTCCCATGGCTTATGAAAACCTGATGGTTTTTACCGGCAACGCTAATCCTGCGTTGGCAGAAGGGGTCGCGAAAAATCTCGGCATCCCCCTCGGCAAAGCGGTCGTTTCGAAATTCTCGGACGGCGAAGTAATGGTCGAAATTAACGAAAACGTCCGCGGTAAAGACGTGTTCGTGCTGCAGTCGACCTGCGCGCCCACCAACGACAGCCTGATGGAACTGATCCTGATGGTCGATGCCCTGAAACGCGCATCCGCTGGCCGCATCACGGCCGCCATCCCGTACTTCGGCTATGCACGCCAGGATCGCCGCCCGCGTTCCGCCCGCGTCGCGATCTCGGCCAAAGTCGTTGCCAACATGCTGGAAGAAGCCGGTGTCGAGCGCGTCCTGATCATGGACCTGCACGCCGACCAGATCCAGGGTTTCTTCGATATTCCCGTCGATAACATCTACGCTTCGCCGATCCTGCTGGGCGACCTGCAGAAGAAGGATCACCAGGACCTGCTGGTGGTATCGCCCGACGTCGGCGGCGTGGTGCGCGCCCGCGCGCTGGCCAAGCGCCTCGGCTGCGACCTGGCGATCATCGACAAGCGCCGCCCGAAAGCCAACGTTTCCGAAGTGATGAACATCATCGGCGACGTGGAAGGCCGCAACTGCGTGATCATGGACGACATGGTCGACACCGCCGGCACGCTGGTGAAAGCCGCCGAAGTGCTGAAGGAACGCGGCGCCAAGAAAGTCATCGCGTATTGCACGCACCCGGTGCTGTCCGGCCCGGCAATCGACCGCATTACCAATTCGTCGCTGGACGAACTGGTGGTGACGGACACGATTCCGCTGTCCGACGCCGGCAAGGCTTGCGGCAAGATCCGCCAACTGACCTGCGCCCCGCTGCTGGCAGAAACGTTCAAGCGCATTATCAAGGGCGATTCCGTGATCTCCCTGTTCGTCGACTGATTTTTTCGGCGGGCGATTCGATTCCAGGCGGCGTCGCTGATTTCCAGCGGCGCCGCCAAAGTTTTATCCGGCAGCGGTGATTTATCGCTGCCGGTTTTCGGAGTTTCCTGGTCGCGGGAAGCTTCATAACAACGGGATGATTCATCCCGGCTCTTCTTGGAGTATCAAATGAAAGTTGTTGCATTCAAACGCGAACTGCAGGGCACGGGTGCGAGCCGCCGCCTGCGTATTTCCGGCCAGACCCCTGGCATCATCTACGGCGGCGCCGAAGCCCCGGTGACGATCGCCCTGGACCACAACGCGCTGTACCACGCGCTGAAAAAAGAAGCGTTCCACGGTTCCGTGCTGGACCTGGAAATCGACGGCAAAGTACAGAAAGTGCTGCTGCGCGACTTCCAGATGCACGCATACAAGCAACTGGTGCTGCACGCTGATTTCCAGCGCGTCGACGCAAACCAGCCGGTGCACGTCAAAGTGACCCTGCACTTTGAAAACGCTGAAATCTCCCCGGCAGTGAAACTGCACGGCGCGACCATCAGCCACGTGACCAACGAGATCGAAGTTTCCTGCCTGCCGGGCAACCTGCCTGAGTTCATCACCGTCGACCTGACGAACATGGACGTCGGCACCTCGCTGCACGCATCGAACCTGACGCTCCCGGAAGGCGTGACGCTGATCACCCACGGTTCCGACCTGACGATCGCTACCGCATCGGTACCGGCCGGCCAAGTTTCCGCCGACGCTGCTGCGACCGAAGAGAAGAAGTAATCTTCTTCGGCTTGCGATGTAAAAAACCCGCTTCGGCGGGTTTTTTTTCATCTGAATAAAAATCATGGCGCAGGGTGCAGACCGCTTGGCGAACGGCGGCTGCGGTGTTGCGCGCATGCATCCCTGGCCAGGAAAGAAGCTCGCAATTCTTTCCTATTGGCAATTGTCAATATTGATGAGCCAAAAGAATGGAACTCTCGTCCTCAGTGAAATCACTGAGGGAGGCATGTATGAGGTTCCAGCAGACCGAATTTGGAGTCGAGGCACGGCGCGGCCTGACAATCCTGGCGATCGTCGCGGCCGTACCGTCGCACGCACAAACCGTCACGTCGTACAGTGAGCAGAACAAGCTGATTCGCGCGCCGAACGCCGTCACCAGGCTCGGTGACGACCTGTTCGGCGACAAGGTCAATCTTTATACGGGGACGCTCGAGTTCTCCCAGACTGACGTCAGCCTCCCCGGAAACAGCACGATTCCGGTGTCCGTCGGACGTCGCTTGGTGGCAGGGCAGGAAGCGAAGACGGGCACCTTGTTTGGCGGTTGGGATCTCGAAATTCCGCATCTGCACGGCATATTTTCATCGGCAAAGGCTGGACCAATCCCCACGGGACCGGCGCTCGCTGCTCGAGTTTCGGCGTTCCACCAACGATTTCCACGCCCGCAAGCGGCAGCACTGCTTCCTGGATCGGCACCGAATACTGGCACGGCAGTTTCCTCTACATCCCCGGCCAGGGCGACCAGGAAATGCTGGTGCGCACGGCGTCCTACACCGCGGCACCGACCGGCAATCCCGCTGCCGCATATCCGCTCGTGACACGCAATAACTGGCAGATCCGCTGCCTGCCCTCGCTGGCCGCCAGCAATGGCGCCACAGGAGAGGGTTTCGTTGCCGTCTCCCCCGACGGCACGCAGTACCAGTTCGACTGGCTGGCGACGCGCTCGCTGCCCGCGATGCAGAAATCGTCACTGGCGCCGAGTATGGGCATGGCACCCGGCCCGCAAGGCGATGCCAGTGCCGGAATCGATACCAACCTGCCACAAGAAATAGTCGCAAGCCCGCAACTGAACCGCGTGGAAGTCTGGATCCTGCCAACGGTCATCACGGATCGTTTCGGCAACAAGGTCAGCTATACCTATGACACGGCGAACAAATGGCAGCTCAAGTCCATTGTGGGAACCGATGCAGCGGGCAGCCCAAGGACGCTGACATTGACGTACGTCAGTCCTGGCTCGACCAATCCTGCCGTGAAAAGCGTGTCCGACGGTACGCGAACCTGGACCTACAGCTACAGCGGCTCCGGCCTCGCAGCCCGGCTCAATACCGTTACGTTACCGGACGGCTCGGCATGGCAGCTTGCCGGAGCAAGCCCGCTCGCCGTCGGGCTTGCGTACCAGGGAGACGGCAACTGTGACGGCCCCGGGATCGTTTATGACACCGCCGCAAGCGGATCCATGCGGCACCCTTCCGGGGCAACCGGCACATTTACATTGACCCCGACCCGCCACGGCCGTGCCGGCGTACAAAACAATTGCCGATTCGATGTGATGGCGCAAACGTACACGGCCACGTACCCACGCTTGTTCGACACCTATGCGCTGACGAGCAAGCAACTGGGCGGACCCGGTCTCGATACGCTGACATGGACCACGCAGTATCCGGAGGCGAAGTCGAGCTGGGCACCATGCAGCGCCTGCCTAGCCGAGAAAACCGTCCGCGTCACCAACCCCGGCGGAGACATTACCGAGCACACGTTCGGCACCCTGTCCCGCGAAACCGAAGGCCAGCTGCAAAAAAAGGAAGTGGCCAGCGGTTCCGGCGACGTTCTCCGCTCGATCACGATGCACTATCGCGCCGCAGTCGCCCCTTTCGGGGTGAGCCTGCAGCCGCGCGGCGATGGCTACCTGTCGGCCCAGGTCATGGAGGTGGACCGGCGGGTCACCTCGCAGCAAGGCGAGGAGTTCACCTGGGAGGCGAGCACCTTCGATGCATTCGCTCATCCGACCGAAGTGACCAGATCGAGCAGCCTGGGTTTCTCGCGCAAGGAAAAGACCACCTACGACAACAACCTGTCGAAGTGGGTGATCGGGCAGGTCGGGGAGGTGACGGTGGAGGGCAAGCCGATGACCAGGCATACCTACGATCCCGCCACGGCCGCGCTCTCCAGCGTCAGCAGCTTCGGCAGCCTGCAACGGTCGATGACCTATCATGCCGACGGCACATTGCAAACGCTGTCGGATGGCGCCCGGCAGACAACCACGTTCAGCAACTACAAGCGCGGCATCGCCCAGAACATCGGCTATGCGGACGGCAGGAGCGAGAGTGCCGTGGTGAACAACCTGGGCCGGATAACGTCGCTGACCAACGAGGCCGGATCGACGACGGCCTTTGGCTACGATGCGATGGGGCGTATCGCATCGATTACCTATCCTGCGGGCGATACGGTAGCCTGGGCCGCCACGGGCATCTCGTTCACCCGCGCCACCAGCAGCCAGAACGGCTTGCCGGCCGGCCATTGGCAGCAGCTGGTCTCGACCGGCAACGGACATGCCAGGACCTACTTCGACGCACTATGGCGCCCTGTGTTCGTCGAGCGCTGGGACAGCGGCGACAAGGCAAATACCTTCCGCATCACGCGCCAGCGCCACGACCACGCGGGCCGCACCACGTTCGAATCGTATCCGCAGCGCAGCCATGAAACGCTGGGCGGCGGGATATCGACTTCCTACGATGGCCTGGGCCGCATTACCGGCACGACAGCCGACAGCGAGCTTGGCAGCCTGTACACCAGCAATTCCTACGATGCCGGTTTCAGGACCACGAAGATCGATGCCCGCGGCAACCAGACTACCCATGAATACCAGGCCTTCGACGATCCCGACGACGGCGCCCTGGCCAGGCTTGCCATGCCGGAGAACGTGACGGTCGCCATCGCGCGCGATCTGTTCGGCAAGGCGAAGACCATCGTTCGCAGCGGCGCCAATTCGAGCGTCACGCGCAGCTATGTGTACGACGCCAATGAGCGCCTGTGCAAGACCATCGAGCCGGAAGCCGGCGCAACGGTGCAGGCCTACGATGCCGCGAACAACATCGAGTGGCGCGTGACCGGCGCGGCCCTGGCTTCGGCGGGCAGTTGTGACACGGCCACGGCGAAAGCCATGACCGCATCGCGCACCACCTTCGGCTATGACAAGCGCAACCGCATGACGGCATCGACGTTCGGCGACGGCAGCCCGCCGGTCACGCGGACCTGGACGGCCGACGGCCTGCCGGAAACGATCACGTCGAACGGCGCGAAATGGACCTATACCTACAACAAGCGCCGCCTGCTCGAACGGGAGAGCCTGGCCTATGGCGCGCGCGTGTACGACATCGACCGCGGATACGACGCCAACGGCTCGGCCGCGAAACTGGCGTATCCCGCCAACAGCCTCACCATCGATACGCGCCCAATGCGCTCGGCGAACCGACCAGGGTGGGGAGCTACGCTACCAACGTCACGTATCACCCGAGCGGGGCGATCGCCGGTTTCGTCTACGGTAACAATATCGTCCGCAGGCTCACGCAAAACACGCGCGGCCTGCCGCTCGCGGCAAGCGATGGCGCGGTGTTGAAGGACACCTATTCATATGACGGGAACGGCAATGTCAGCGGCATTGCCGATGGGGCGGGAGCAAATACCAGCCGCACCATGCAGTATGACGGCCTGGACCGGCTGAAAAGCGTGACCGCGTCCAGCCTGTGGGGAACCGCCACCTACCGCTATGACGCGCAGGACAACCTGACCGCCGTATCGGTGTCGGCCGGCGCCAATGCGCGCAATACGCTGCTGGCCATCGATGCCGGCACCAACCGGCTCAAAGCCGTCAGCGGTGGGCCGGCGAAATTCACTTTCGCCTATGGCTACGATGCCCGCGGCAACATCACCGCGCGTGGCGCGCAGGTCTACACGTTCGACCTCGCCAACCGCATGACGGCTGCGAAGAATCTCGCCACGTACCAGTACGACGGCCTGGGACGACGCGTCAGCATTGTCGGCACGGACGGCCATAACCGCGTGCAGGTCTACAGCCAGGCCGGTCAATTGCTGTATTCGACGGTTGGCACGCAATCGGCCACCCGCTACGTCTATCTGCACAACCACGCGATCGCGGAGGTGAAATGATGCGCGCGCCCCAATCCCGCCGCGCCGACGCCGGCGCGGGCCACTCGACGTGGCTCGAATTCGTGCTTGGCCTGCTGATGGCACTCATGCTGTGCGTGGCGGTAGGGGGCGGCGCCACTGCCCAGGCGCAAACGCTGCCTGCGCCGAACGTGCAGGCGCCGCCGGGCGAAGGCGACGATCCCTACGACGATGCGGCGGTGACCAGTTACTCGGTCCCATCCAGCATGGAGGCCGGAAAGTGGTATGACGTGTCGGTCACGATGAAAAACACCGGCAACACGAGCTGGCGCCAGGCCGCCGTCCAGCCCTACCGGCTCGGCTACCTTGCTGCCGGCAACCAGTTCGGTGTCGGCCGGATCGACCTGGGCGGCCGCACGATCGCGCCGGGGGCCAGTTTCACCTTCGCCTTCAGCGTCAAGGCTCCCGCCACCCCCGGCAATTACGATTTCGTCTACCAGATGCTGGTGGAGCACGTACGCTGGTTTGGCCAGACGTTTCGACGAACCGTTGCCGTCGTGGTACCGGCCCCCATCCACAATGCGCAGATCACGGCGCTTTCCGTGCCCACCTCGATGGTGGCCGGGAAGAGCTACGGCACATCGGTCACGCTGAAGAATACCGGGAACATCACCTGGGTCAAGGCCGATGGCTACCGGCTGGGCACGTCGAGTCCCATCGACAACACCATCTGGGGTATGGGGCGGATCGAAATGGGCGCTGCCACGGTGGCTCCCGGCGCCAGCACCACCGTCAGCTTCAACGTCACCGCGCCGGCCACCACCGGTACCCATGCATACGACTGGGGCATGCTGTGGGAGCGTCACCTGCGCTTCGGGGCGACGACGAAGACGATGGTCACGGTCACCGCCCCGGCAGCGACACCGAAACCGAAACCGACGATTTCGGTGTCGCTGCCGGCAATGACCGCTGGCCAGGCGGTGACCCTGGCATGGTCGACGTCCAACGCGACATCGCTGTCGCGCGTGTGCACGGCGTCCGGCACCGGTTATGCGGTGAACGAAACGGTGGCGGTTAATGGCTCACGCACGGTGACGCCGCAGGCCGCCTGGGTCAATTACCCGTCGAACTGCACCTGGAAGGCGACAGGCGCCAGCGGCACGACGACCTACACCCACACGATGACGACGGCGGCGGCACCGACGCCGCCAACGACGCCAACGACACCGCTTCCCACCATCAGCGTTACCCGGCCGGCGCTCGTCGTCGGCCAGGCCGTGACCATGAAATGGTCCACGACCAATGCCACGTCGCTGTCACGCGTGTGCACGGCATCGGGGACCGGTTACCAGGTCAACGAAACGATGGCGCTCAGCGGCTCGCGCTCGATAACGCCGCTGGCGGCCTGGGTAGGCTATCCGTCGAACTGCACCTGGACGGCAAGCGGTGCCGGCGGGAAGACGGCCCATGCCGATCCCATGACGACCGCCGCGAATGTCAACGTCACGTATATCCACACCGATGCGCTGGGCAGTCCGGTGGCCCGGACGGACGGCACGGGCAATCTCATCAGCCGGACTGCCTACGAACCCTACGGCTATACCGCTGCGGGCGTGGTGCCGACGCTGGGGTTCACGGGGCATGTGAACGACTGGGACAGCGG